>JAUVCL010000131.1 GCA_030595845.1 Campylobacterota bacterium | reverse complement strand
TCTACATATTTGTTATAACATTCCTTACCTGAGTTCACTAAAAGACAGCCGCGAACATTGTCCGTTTCTTTTAATTCTTGTATAGTGAGCTCTGTCAAAGTAAGTATAGTTTTTTTAGGACCGATATCCTCTTTTAATGTACGTAAAAAATGAATATTTTGATCACGGTACAATGATAAACAACGTGAAAACACCTCTTCCTTACTTGTAAAGGTTGCATAAAAAGAACTTTTTTTTATGCCCATTGCTATCAGAAAGTTATCTAAAGAAGTATTATCATACCCGTGTACCCAAAAATAGAGCATAGCAGCAGTAAGTGCTTCTGTTTCATCAAATGCTTTTGGTCTTCCACGGGTCTCTATTTTTGGATTCATAAAAGCATTATAGACTAAGTGGTACATAAATGTCAAGGGTTATTATAAATTTATGTACTATTTGGTACAATTAAATCCAATAAGGATAAAATATGGCAGTAAAATTTGACAGTATAAATGAAGGACACAAGACATTTATAGAAGCACAAAAAATGTTTGTGATAGGAAGTGCAGGGGCAGATGGCTTCATCAACGTTTCTCCTAAAGGTATGGATACTTTTAAGATAGTAGATGAAAACACAGTAGTATGGCTAAACCTTACTGGATCAGGTAATGAAACATCAGCGCATGTACAAGAAAATGGACGAATGACTGTGATGTTTAACTCTTATGACAAAGCACCGATGATACTCAAACTCTATGGTAAAGCTACTGTCATACATCATAAAGATGCTAGATGGGAAGAAATGTCAGTACACTTTGAGAAGCAAGTAGGTACTAGGCAGTTTTTTGAGATGAAAGTAGAACTTGTGCTGACTTCTTGTGGTTACGCCGTGCCACAGTACGAGTTCATTAAAGAACGGGATACGCTTAAAAAGTGGTCAGATAAAAAGGGTCGCGAGGGGATAGAAGAGTATTGGGCTGAGAATAATGTTGAGACACTTGATGGTGTAGAAACCAATGTGTTGAAATTGAGTTAATCTAGCCTCCAGCGGATAAAATTTGATCTGTGAGACTATTTTTTGTAAAAAAAGATCTATGATATCTACTTGTATTATAACCCCAAAACACTCATATATTAAAATGTGATATGATAAATGCAAAGGAAATAGAGATGAAATCACTTTTTCACATGGCATACAATGTAACAGACCTAGAAGAGACAAAAAAGTTTTACAGTGAGGTATTGGGCTGCACGCAAGGTAGAAGTACTGAGACTTGGGTTGATTTTAACTTTTTTGGGCATCAGATATCTATGCACTTGGGAGAACCTTTTAAGGTGGCACATACTGGAAAAGTGGGAGAACACATGGTAGCCATGCCTCATTTGGGTGTGGTGCTAGAACTTACAGACTGGAATATATTCGCTCAGAGACTTGAAGATGGAGGAGTGGAGTTTATCATCCCACCTACTGCTAGATTTGTTGATGAAGTAGGAGAACAGCATATAATGTTCTTTACTGACCCTTCTGGAAACCCTATAGAGATAAAAGGCTTTAAAGATTTGGGGACAGTATTTGATGCTTAGTTGTATTAATTGTGGAGTAGTCTCATGAAAAAAAATTATAAAATAGCTATTGTAGGTGCCAATGGCTTTGTTGGTACACATTTACAGAATCTATTTTCTGATGTGATTGTATTAAATCGCGATGAAAATGTAGAAGAAATTTACCACAAGTTAAAAGATGTTGAAGTGGTCATTAACCTTGCGGGTGCACCGATTGTAAAGCGCTGGAATACTAAATATAAAGATTTACTATACAAAAGTCGGATAGAGACAACGAAGAAGCTTGTTGATGCTATTAATCTTAGTAGTGTAAAATATTTTATCTCTACATCTGCCATAGGCATTTATCCAAATCATAAAGTATGTGATGAATCTTCGAGTACACGCACAGATGATTTTTTAGCTACATTATGTACTGATTGGGAAAAAGAAGCAATGAAGTGTAGTAAGCCTACATCCATCATAAGACTTGGTGTTGTCTTAGCTAAGGATGGTGGTGCATTACATAAAATGTTACTGCCTTTTAACTTAGGATTAGGTGGTATTATCGGAGATGGGAAGATGATGACATCTTGGATAGCGATGAATGATTTAATGAAGATATATCAGTTCTTGATAGTCCATAGAAAAGAGGGTGTATTTAATGCTGTGTCACAACATCCCGTATCTAATACAACATTCACTAAAGCATTAGGGAAGGTACTTAGGCGGCCTACGATCATTCCTATGCCTACATTTGTGTTGAAGCTTATATTTGGTGAAGCATCTTGTATCTTGACAGATTCGAAAGAGATATATCCTAAAAGATTATTAGAGTTAGGTTTTGAATTTGAGTATACTGAGATTGAAGATGCATTGATTGATTTACTTGGTGTGTGCAGAAAATAGAGTGATGATTAAAGAGCTAATTTGATAGGTGTATTTTCCTTAAGAACCCAGAAGTATATAGTATATTCATCACCTGCAGTGATGAGTGTATTTTCAGTAGTGAACATAATCTTGGTCGGTGTGGCTTGATGTCCTATGAGACGGTCTGTTTTTTTTCCGTCTTTGGTTGTAAATATTTGTAGATCATGTTCTATACCACTTGAGTAGATACCTATCTTGGCACTGGGGCTTATGCCTACACAATAGACCAAAAAGTCACTTTTGAGATGAAAGGCATTGTTGTCTGTGTAGATTCCTACACGTCTGTCCTGTCCTGCGGTGAGAATGACATCTTTACTGTACGCTACAGCATAGACGTTATCTACATGTTCTGAAGATAAGGTTTTTTCTATTTTTGAACTATTGACATCTATGAGTCTTACTGTGCCACTCTCATCAGAGACGACCATCTTTTTTTTATCTATACTCAGTGCCATACCGCCCATGGTACTCTCTGAGACCTGGCTATTATATACTTTATAATCCTCATTATTATCATAAAGTACGACCTCTGACCCAAAGGTGCCAAGTATGATCTTCCCCTGAGCAGTAAAGAAAGCATGTTTAGGCATGAGACGCTTTTCCTCATCAATGATCTTGGTTAATTCTTTACCATCGTGTATCCATACATTTCTGTACGCAGAGATGCCAGAGGTTACAAGAAGTGTTTTACCCTCATGTCTGTCTATACTGTTGACACGAACAGGCACAGTATCGCCCCTCATGCTTTGGAGTGGTTCAAAGCTGATCTGTGAGACTATTTCTTGTGAAAAGAGATCTATGATATCTACAACACCGGCATCTGTGGCTACATAAAGTAAACCATTGTCTTCCACAAAGTCACTTACCAGACCAGAGGTCTGAAGTGTAGCAATGGGCTTGATATCTTTTGCATAGTTGGTACTGATGAGTAGAAAGAATACTATGAATATGTTATACATGAAAGTATTATATCAAAATACAAATGTATGCTAAAATACTTTATATTGTATGAGGAATGAGTAATGATGAATCTGAAAAGTATAATGATTGTAATAACATTTTTAGTAAGTATGGGACATGCAAATGATATCTATGCAAATGTCATCGACGTAAAAACCTCAGGAGATGATGGTGCATATCGTTTTGCGGTGACTCTTAAAAGTACAGAGACAGGATGTGCCCAATATACTGACTGGTGGGAAGTTTTGAGTGAGAAGGGAGAATTACTTTATAGACGTATACTTTGTGCACTCCCATCCAGATACACAACCTTTTACACGTTCGGGTGGAGCAGTGAATATTAAAAAATATGATATTGTATATGTACGTGGGCATATGAATAAATTGGGTTATGTAGGTGATGTCCTGAAGGGTTCAGTAGCTAAAGGTTTTAAACATGCCACAGAACTACCCACTTTTCCTCAAAAGTTAGAAAAACAGAGTCCTTTACCAAAGGGTTGTGCATTTTAGCTATACTTTCCCAAATATGACTAAGGAATACTATGGATGAATCATTAAACGTTTTGGGCGAACCTTTGGAGCCATGTTCTTTAAAACCGTTAACCGGTTTTCATAGAGATGGATCATGCAATACAGGAGAGCATAACCCTGCAGTACATGCCGTATGTATCTATGCAACGGAAGAGTTTTTAGCCTATTCAAAAAAAGTGGGTAATGATCTATCTACGCCTATGCCGGAGTATGAGTTTGCAGGTGTAAAACCAGGACAAAGCTGGTGTTTGGGCGGACACTCTTTTGTGCAAGCACATTTAAACGGTATGGCACCACAGATATTTATACATGCCACACATATGAAAATGCTTGAACTGATAGATCTGGAGACATTGAAGCAATATGCTATAGATCTTTAGATCTCACATATTTCTATTTTTTTAAAACCTTTGGCTGCTAACCACCAAAGCGGCCACTTATAGAGTCGTTCTATGAGTTTTTTAATAAGATAGGCCAAGTATCCGTTCACGCGTATAAACCCCAAGTCTATCACCGCATAGGTTCCACCTAAAGCAATGGCGATCCCTTCTATTTTCAAATCAGCCCTTTGAAGTTTTTTATCTTTAAGTGCATGTATGATATTAATTGCAGCCAAGTCTCCACTTTTGATGGCAGTTTGTGCAGTAGGGGGTAGAGGATTTCCTTTCTTGTCATTGAGTGCTGCTGTGTCACCTACGATGTATATGGAACTATCTTCTTTAGTTCTGAGATACTCATCTACTACAAATTGTCCTTTGGGTGTTTTCTCGAAGTTTAGATCATTGAGACAGGGAGCTGTTGTTGTTCCTCCTGCAAATATCATAAAGTCAAAATTGATCTTGGTACCATTAGTCAAGATGGCCTCATGCTCATGTATAGAGTCTATACGACTTTGGGTATGTACTTTTACACGCAGTTTTTTTAGCCTTTTGGTAGTCGTTTGTATGATGGAGGGATGCATACCATTAAGTACAGTCTCACGGCTTGCGATGAGGTGTATGTGTAATGTGGCACAGGATAGGGCATTAGATCTGTAATAATGGTTGAAAAAGTCTTGCATACCTGCTGCTATTTCCACACCTGAAAGGCCTGCACCACCTACAATGATGTTAAAACTTTCTTTGGCTTTTTTGTCTGATTCGAGTCGTTTATAGAGTTCATCCTGAAAAAATTGATTAAGTCGTAAAGCACCTCTAAGGCTTTTTGCTCCACTTGAGTAGTTGTAAACATTATCATCACATTTAAAGAGCTTGGTAACACTCCCAACTGCAATGATAAGTGTGTCGTAAGGCAGCTCCCCATCATTTAGAAGAATGATTTTCTTGGGAGGGATGATGGAGATTACCGCACTATGTCTAAAAGTGACATTTTCATAGTTCGCACACAAAGCAGGGAGACTCACGATGGTCTCTTTAAAGGAAGTGTTGCTAGAAATAAGTTCATAGCCCTCTGTCTGCAAAAAATGGTAAGGATGCTGATCTATCAGCGTTACCTGGATTTCCGGATATTTACTTAGT
>JAUVCL010000103.1 GCA_030595845.1 Campylobacterota bacterium | reverse complement strand
TTCATAAGTTTTGAAACTAGCTTAGGGTTAGTAAAGATTGCTAAGTTATAGTTTTTATGATGAACTTTGCCATATCTTTTTGAAAAAATTGAATTCATATCATTATTAACATCAACAACCACACCACTTGTATTAAAGGCTTTTTCTATGCTCTTGGCATTGATCGCTCCTTTTGAATTATCAACACTAAATACTTGAAGATTTTGAGTTCCCTCGGCATAAACACTTGTTCCTAGTAGTAAAAATGTACCTATAAAGACTTTTAACATCTTTTTCATTATTATCCTTTAAATTAATATGTTTGTATTTTACTATAGTTATTATTATATTATCAACTAAACCAAGACAAGGTTTTTTCATTTTTCTTGATGTAAGACAATTTTTTATATATTTATTATGTTACTATATAAGGAGATTTAATCTATATAACTCTATGTTAATCAAACGATGTAAATAGGTTATACAAAGGATACTTATGTTCAAAATATATATAGCAATAAGTTTGATATTTTCTTTATTTTCTTTTGCTGGAGATGAGGGTATTGAATACAGTGGTGTCATGGTAACTATCACAGAAGATAAACAGATAGAAAATCATCTAGTTAAACGTAATATCCCTGATGAGTGTAAAAATGTTCCTATCAATAATAAAATGCTTTGGACAGAAAATTTTGCACATTCAAGTGTACCTGAGGCATGTAAATCAACTTATGTACATACCAAAGGAAAGCTTCTTTCTATGAAATTAGATGAAGATTTAGAAACTTATGGTGAGCTGGAGGTTTTGTATTTTCTTAAAGAGATGCAGAGTAATGACCAGATGCTTCTAGTAGATAGTCGTACAAAAAAATGGTTTAATTACCGTACTATTCCCGGTGCGATCAATATGCCATTTAATTACTTTGAGGAAAAAGATGATTATAGTTTTCATTTTGAATATGCTTTAGTATATTTGGGTGTTTATATTCAAAAGGATCGAGCATATGACTTCTCTAAGGCTAAAACATTAGTACTGTTTTGTAATGGTCCTTGGTGCAACCAGTCTCCACGTATGATTTTTTCACTTTTAAAGATAGGTTACCCAGCAGAAAAACTTAAATGGTATCGTGGGGGTATGCAAGACTGGCTTGGTGCTGGTATGACTTCTACACGTAAATGATTGCAGGAGACTGTAGTAAAACAGTGACATTGAAGAGTTTTATATAAAGAACATACCGATGATAAGAAGTATGAATGGAAGCAATGCCAACATATAAATCGTCTGTTGTGTTTTAAGGGCTTTGTAAATACCCCAAAAGAAAAGTCCTATCCCCAGAATAAATCCAATAGCCCACGGCAATAAAATGGCTGGATTTTCAGCCGCGAAAAGTGAGAGTGTCATAAGTATAAAAAGGTGAGAAATTTTAATCATTTATTCAAGTCTTCTTTCCCTAATCTATCAACCATTTTGATGCTATCGAGTGCATTATTGAGTATCTTTTTTGTAGAAGTAAGAGGCTTCATATGCAGATTTGTTTGCTTTTTATCTAAACTCTCATCCATGAGTACAGACATCACTTCTTTTTCTAATTCTGCAATGATCTCATTCATTTTCTGTTCTATAAATTCTACATTCATATTATTTTGCTTTAGGTCTAAAGATCTTAATGACTTTTTCATCTGCTTCCATAAAGTGACCGCCAACAAGGTCAATGCAATATGGAACTGCAGGGAAAACAGCATCTAAACATTCTCTAATAGACTTAGGTTTACCCGGCAGATTGATGACAAGTGATCCATTACAGATCCCCGCTGTCTGGCGTGATAGAATGGCAGTAGGTACATACTGAAGACTGACTGCCCTCATCTGTTCTCCAAAACCAGGCAATAATTTTTGACAGACATTTTCTGTGGCTTCAGTGGTCACATCTCTCATAGCTGGACCTGTACCGCCTGT
Source organism: Campylobacterota bacterium (assembly GCA_030595845.1). Classification (GTDB taxonomy): domain Bacteria; phylum Campylobacterota; class Campylobacteria; order Campylobacterales; family Sulfurovaceae; genus Sulfurovum. The sequence goes on along the minus strand of JAUVCL010000103.1, from coordinate 5,085 downwards.
AGTAACGATAAGGTCACAGTTCATATCACTTGAAAGCTCGATCAGTGTTGATTCAATAAGGCTTTGCTCATCAGGTATACATCTATATTCGTACTCACATTCATTAAGTAGATACTCTTTCATTGTATCCATGATGGCTACACCGGAAATATCTTCATAAATACCTTTTGATGCCCTGTCACTCGCAGTGATAACACCGATTTTAATTTTGTCCATTTCTAATGCTTCCTTATTGATACAGTATAATTTGATGCATTATATCGTAAGGGCACCACTAATAACCCTAGTCGTCCATAATGGATTTTACAAATGTAAGATTTTGCAAGAGGCTTTCAAATCCTAGCCAAAGCTAAGATGAAGTAAGCATCTTGTGAAAGGTTGCGTTTGCAAAGCACACCCTTCGGGCATCACTAGCTTTCGCCTATGCGTTGTTACTCTTTTTTGACTTAGCTAAGGCTAGGACTTCAAAAGAGTGCCTAGCCTAGACAAAAGCTAGTGATGTTATGGACAACTAGGGTTATTAGTTGTGCCCTAGGGGTTTAATACTTGAAATATCATCTAAAGGTACGGGTTCAGCCAAATAGTATCCTTGTGCGTATTCAATACCGAGTTTCTTAATTTCATTATAAATATTCTCATTACAGACGAACTCAGCAACAAGTTTAAAGCCTTTTTCTTTCGCAAAAGTTTGAATGGTTTTAACGATGATTTTACTGTTTTCAGATTCATCTATGTTTTTAATAAAAGAACCGTCGATCTTCAATGTGCTGATGGGTAAAAAATCTGTCTGGGCAAAGTTGGAACATTGAACACCAAAGTCATCAACAATAAATTCAATCCCTAGATTATGTATTTTTAAAATTAGATCCTGTATCTCGTCAGAGTGTGTGACTGCACTGGATTCCATTATCTCTAAAGAAAGTAGTTTGGGATCTACTTCATGATCATCAATGCTACTTTGAATAAATTCAAACAATCCTTCATTATGGAATTCACTGTCACTTATATTAATACTATAATGATGTCCCGTTTTAGAAGCTTGTCTACATCCCTGATCAAACATAAACTTGAAGATATTATAAAGTTGTCCACTGTTTTTCGCAGCCTTGATAAACATATGGGGAGTGCACACTTCTTCTTTATATTTGATACGAACTAAAAGTTCATATTTATCAATGCTCTTATCCTTGATATTAAAAATAGGTTGGGCATAGGCCATCATCTCATCATTCTCAAGTGCATGTTTAATAATAGGGGACCAGCGATTTGTATCATTTATCTGCTGAATTATTTTTAGATCATTGGAATAGAATTTAATTTGATTCCTTCCTAGGTTACGTGCTTCTTTTAATGCCAGTTCTGCTTTCTTTAACACATCATCTTCCGTTTGATACGCAACACCTATAGTGGTTTCAATATGTGTACTGAAATTCTCAGTCTCTATCGTAAATTGAGAAATATCTTCTTTGATCTTTTCGATATTACCTTGAATGTTCTCTAAGTGCTCTTTGTCTGTAACAAGGGCAAATATATCATTATTCAGATGATAAACTTTATAGGTTTCACTATAGTTAGAACTCAAAAAACCACCTAATTCTTTGAGAACATGATCACCTACCTCATATCCATTGGTCTCATTGATATGGCTAAATCCAATGATATCAATAAGGATAAGGGTTTGATGTGATTGTTGTGAAAAATCTTCAATCAATTTGATACGGTTTGGTAATAAAGTTAATGCATTGGTGGTCATTTGCTTATAGGTATCTTCATATTTCTGCTGAAGCTCTACTAATTGTTCATACTGTTTAATAGATGTTCGGATGGTTGTATAAAGTCGTTCAAGTGTAAGCTCTGTTTTTTCTTTAAAGTCATTAATATCATAGTGTTGAATCACGTGCATGGGAGGGAAGTCATTGGCCTGTCCTGTGCGGATGATCAATCTGATGAACTCGTCTTGTAGTTCTTCTCTAATATAATCCACAAGGTCTAAACCTGCTTCGGGAGTTTCCATCACCACATCAATGAGAGCCAGCGCAATGTCATCTTGTTCATTCAGAATTATTTTTGCGTCAGAGGCGCTATATGCAGTAAAGACTTCTAGTTCAAAATCAGAAAACGTCATCGACTCCAATGCAATGTTTGTTATATCATGAACGGCTTGGTCATCATCAACAATGAGTATCTTGTGTATCTTCTTTTTACTTAGAATATGTGGTTTTTCTTCTTTTGCAAAAGTTAAATTAGCCATGTTTTACCTTTATAATTGATGGGTCGAGTCTGATAGTGAAACCTAAGCCATGAGGTGATACTTTCATAAGTTTTAAAGTACCTCCCAGTTGTTGGGTGATAAGGTTGTAGATAATATGTAAACCAAGTCCACTTCCACCTTGTCCTCGTTTGGTAGTAAAGAAAGGATCAAAGATCTTTTTCTCATTTCCCCTGCTTACGCCTTTGCCGTTATCTTGATAATTAAGAATAAATTGGTCGGTTAACTCCATAGAAATATGAATGACATTATCTTCTCCACCTTCCCCTGCTTCCCTTGCTTCAAAACCATGTTTGATAGAATTCAAAATAAGATTTGAAAAGATCTGTGAAAAAATTCCGGGGTAACTGTCAAGTATAATATGCCCATTGATACTGTTTATTACTTTTACATTCTTCGCTTTTAAAGGTGTTTGAAAACTAAAAATAATACTATCCACATATTGTTTTAAGTTAAATTCACGTTGCTCTTCAGAGTGTTGGTCAATAGAGATATCTTTAAATGACTTCACTAAAGTCACGGCATTATTTAGTCTGTCACCAATCGTCTGCACTAATTTTTTCATAATAGTAATGTATGCTTTGAGTGCCTCTTCCGTTAGTTTATCTTCTTTGTAGTTTGATTCAAGTTTTTTAAGTTCATGGTCAATTTGTGAAATGCCGGTAAGTCCAACACCCAGTGGTGTATTGATCTCATGAGCCATGCCCGATACCAAAGAACCCAGAGATGCCATTTTTTCTGATTCTATGAGTATATTTTGCGTTTCTTCAAGTTTTTTCAAACTTTCCTGAAGCTCAAGTCTCACTTTTTCTTCTGTACTTACAAAGTAGTAATAAAGAGAAAAAATAATACCAATAACCAAAATAAAGTTGATAACAAAAAAGCCAATGATATATGCTTCAGATAGACCAATATCGTATGGCTTTGCATAGGAATCTACCAGTCCACTGAAGATCATAAGTGCGATAAATAAAAATAGCCATGCTAACGATTTTCTTTTATCTCTTAGTGTGAAACTGCCAAATACCCCTATGACTGACCAGAGTACATTCCCTCCACTGGCAATAAAACCTCCAAGAAAAAATTGAAAGAAAAAAGGAAGTAATAAAGAAATGATGATCTGAATATTTTGGGAAACTTTAAAATTTTTCGTAAAATATAAATATGTAAAATTTAAGATAGTGATGAGAATATAAGTATAAGGTATCATTGCTGCGATATAAATATCATGATAGAGACAAATCGTTCCCCATAATAGACCACCGGTACTCATGAGTAATCCCATATAAATCAAAAAACTATGCTGACGTTTTTGGGCATTTGTATTGCTTGAAGTATCTGCAATGGCAAGCAGGGGCATAAGAGTATTGAGATACTTATTCATTGAGTAATACTTTCAAGTTTGATACTATATTATAATATAATTTTTTTTAATAAAACGACACTATTTAAGATAGTTTAATCAGTATTTTATCCAGAAGCGTTGTACTTAATACTCTTTTCAAATATCCTAGCAAGTAAGTTGCCGTAGTAATATAGTAACGGGGGCTTGGTTTGTTTGCCAAAATAATTTTGTGAACAACCGAAGCAACAGCGGTTGCTTCTTCATTGAAGGGTACTTTTTTATGATTTCCAACAATATTTTCCTGATATTTTTCCTTAAACACAGAATGTTCTATGTCTACATTTTCTTTCAGTTTTTGTATGGCATTTTGACGAAAATGACTTGTGATGGGACCTGTATTGAGCAGTACAGGATAGATGTTTGACCCTTTAAGTTCGAGTCTCAGTGTATCGGTAAGACCTTCTATCGCATATTTACTGGCATTATAAGACCCTTTTCCAAAGAGTGAGATAAGACCCAGTACTGAAGAGTGCTGGATGATCTTCCCATGGCCCTGCTTTCTCATCACAGGTATGATCTGTCTTGTGCACTCATGTAATCCAAAGACATTGGTTTCAAACTGTTCACGTAAAGTGTCAGTAGTGATGTCTTCCATCGCTCCAGGTTGCCCGTAACCTGCATTATTAAACCATACATCTATACTTCCATCAAGCTCTAACACTTTTTCTATGACTGCTCTGATCTCATCAGGATTTCTCACATCAAGTTGCATAGCATGTTCAAAACCTAGCTCTTTTAACATCTCTACATCTTTGGGGTCTCTAGCAGTTGGATAGACCTTGACAAATTTGTCCTTGAGATAGTTTGCTGTTTCCAATCCTATACCGGTACTGCATCCTGTGATGACGATGTTGCTCACTGTTTTATCCTTCTATATACTTTTTAAGTGTTTTTGTAATATATAATCTTTCAAGATCTCACTATGGTCAAAAACCAATTGATCCATCGGTATCTCTTCTAGTGTGTAGAGCTTTGCCTCTTTTGCATCATCTCCACCTTTGGGTTGACCTTGCGCTTGTGCTACAAAAACAACACTTGCAGTATGAAACCTAGGATCACGCTTAGGGTCAGAATAGATACCAAGCAGACTGCTTATCTGCACATCCAAGTTCGTCTCCTCTTTCATCTCCCGTCGTAAAGCATCCTCTACGCTCTCACCCACATCAACAAAACCACCAGGCAGAGCTAAGCCCTTTGGATTATTTCTACGCTCAATGAGTACGATACCCTTAAAGGTATCTCCCTCATACAACTCTATAATGCCATCAGTAGTAAGATAGGGTGTCTTAGGCGTAAAAGGCATAGGCTGCTCTCCTTTAGTATTGTATTTTTCTCTACTCGTTCCCATGCTGCGCGTGGGAATGCATACTGACATCAGAGATCCTATGAGAATTTATACCCCCAAGGGCAC
>JAUVCL010000146.1 GCA_030595845.1 Campylobacterota bacterium | reverse complement strand
GAAAATGACACAAAAACAGCCTTAGATGCACAGTATGCGGCACAAAAGATTGCCTTTGCACCTATTATATTTCAAGTAGCCAGATCTATGAGAGAATTAGGTATTCTAGAAGCTCTCTATGCTCATGATAAAAATGGTTTAGCTATAGAAGAAATCAGTCACATGGTAAACATCTCTAATTATGGCGTGAAAACACTGATTGAGACATCTTTAAGTGCTGATATTGTTAAAGTTTGTGACAACAAATATCATATAACAAAAACTGGGTATTTTTTATTTAGAGATGAAATGACAAAAATAAATATGGACTATAACCATGATGTGAACTATCAAGGTCTCTTTTATCTTGAAGAATCTATAAGAGATGAAAAGGCCTCAGGACTAAAAGTATTTGGCAATTGGGAAACGATATATCCTGCACTTTCATTTTTACCAAAAAAAGCCCAAGATAGTTGGTTTGCATTTGACCACTACTATTCTGATACTGCTTTTGAAGAGGCTATAGAGATCTTGCTAAAAAGCAAGCCAAAAAAGATTTTAGACATCGGTGGGAATACTGGGAAGTTTTCCATACAACTTGCCAAGGCAAATGCACTTACACATGTCACCATCCTTGACCTACCTCAACAAATAGAACTAGCACAAAAAAACATACATCATGCAAACCTAGAGTCACAAGTTAATTTTATAGGACAAAATGTTCTAGATTCAAAACAAGAGATTCCCACAGGCTATGACATCATTTGGATGAGCCAATTTCTTGATTGTTTTAAAGAAGAAGATATTATTACCCTACTTAAACGCATAAAAAAAAGTATGAAACAAGATGCATTGGTCTATATAATGGAGCCTCTATGGGACAAGCAACGCTTTGAGACTTCTGCATATTGCATCATTAACACCTCTCCATATTTTACTGCTATGGCAAATGGATATAGTAAGATGTTCAATGCCACAGACATGTTAAATTACATTTATCAATCTGGACTTGAAGTTGTTGAAGAAATAGATAATATTGGTATCTGTCAAAGTATCATCATTTGTAAATAGTGTTATCTACTTTAGTAGGTTATAAATAGTATCTACAGCTTTTTTGGGTGAGTGTACAAACATATTTTTTTCATCCCAAACATATCCACTTAAAACGGATACAACCTTACGTTCTATTTTCTCTTCTGTTAATTTATCTGAAAAAAGTATAGTTTGAAGACGCCCATCATACCAAGCATCCACATATTCTCTAAATACATCAATACCTGTCATCATATAGTCCTGATAGTCACATTGCCAGTCTACTGTCTGACCTTCAAGTTCTTCAATCGCCAAACTTGCGGCTTTACTACCAGACTCCAATGATAAAGTCACGCCTGAAGAAAAAATAGGATCTAGAAACTCTGTTGCATTGCCAACCAGTACAAAGTTTTTTCTAAACATCGTTTTCACATTCGATGAGTATCCACCAATCATATTTACTTCATTTATTTTTATTGCAGGGGCATAGCGTATTTTAGCATGAGGATCATTTTTAATCACCTCATCCCAAAATGTATCGGGAGCCATATCAAATGATTTATAGTATGTCTCAGAGCACACAATACCCACAGAGGTTTCTGTGGGACTTAATGGGATGTTCCATATCCAAGCATCGTTATCTCCTACGGTATAGACTGCTATGTAACCATCAATTTCAGTATTTAGTCGTATATCATTTTTAACCCTACAAAAAACAGCTTGTCTTGTCTCCAAATGTGATGGTATTTGAAGGTCTAAAAGACGGGGTAAAACCCTCCCATAACCAGAGGCATCTATGACTTTTTTTGCATGGTATTTCTTTTCTTCTCCATTTACATCAACAACTGTTACAATATTGTCTTCTTCATCATAGGCAATGACTTCAGACTCCATAGTCACAACGGCTCCTAACTTTTCTGCATGATCCAACAAAAGTTTGTCAAACACTTCACGCCTTACTTGAAAAGAGCTATTGTGTTTTTGTCCTTCATTATCTTTAAAATGTATAATTTTACTCTCATTCTCTTCATTCTGAAAAGTAACCCCACCTTTGATCTGAAACCCTGCGTTTTTGACAAGCTCCAAGATACCCACTTCATCCAAGAGTTCATTACATCGAGGAAGTAAAGATTCCCCTATTACAAAACGTGGAAATGTACTTTTTTCAACTACCTCCACATGGAAGCCTGCATTCACTAGCTTAATCGCTGCTATAGAACCAGCAGGACCTCCTCCTATTATAAAAACATCACACTCTATCATCTCTACTCCAACTCTTTCTGTTTTATTATCATAGTAAAAGACCCTGTAACAACTTTAACTTTAGCCTTTAAAGCCACTGCTTCAAAGCTATATTGACTGTATGCACCCACAAGTGCTTCTTTATGCAGCGTAAACAAATACTCACTTTCTTTAATGGCTTCTAGTAACTGTATATTTTTTGCCATAGTCAAAAATCCAAGTTCAATACTCTCATCAAGATCAAAACCTGCACTACATTGTGCTGCAGCTTCTATAAACATGGCCAGACTTGGTAGTATATTAAATATACAATGTACTTCTATGCTATCTTCTCTTCTTGCCGTCACTTCTTGTGCAAAATGTAACAACTCTCCATGCGGTAATTTCATAGTTTTATCTCAATAATATTTGTCTTTTCTGGATGACAGTTTTTAGCTATTGCAAACATTTGACTTATTGAGATGGGTATCTTATTTTCACTTTTTAGTGTACTTAATTCCATGCTAGCTTGTTTATTTACCAGTCTAACTTTTAACGCTACCCCACATTCTAAGTAGGATGCACATTTATTAACTTTCTCTATATTCTCAATATTTAAAGTTTCTATCGCCATCAATAAAATGGTATCACCCTCTAACGCTTTTACTGCACCCAGTTTCAATACATTTAATGCTGTATTATCCCCACTGGAAACAGTCATAATTTCTTCTTGATTTCCATGCAACATAGAGAGATACGAAACAGCTGTATTGTAGACAGAGTTTTGGAAATGTGTAGGGCTTATCGTTTCTTGTTTGCTAATAGCGTGTAATATCTGTGACGTCGCAGGTAATTCTCCAAAACTACTTCCATAAACAATGCGTCCTTTTTTAAACATTACTTTATCAGATAAATAAATGGCTATCTTAGCTGCTCTTGTCAAGCGTCTTCTTGTCATCATTTTAGGTACTAATGTCTTAATGTTTAGTTCTTCAATTTCACATGGAGCGTACACATAAGCACTCTCTATAATTTCCAAATGTATACTATGAGACATGATCTACTTTTCCAAATATAAGACTACAATTATTACCACCAAATGCAAAAGAATTACTCATCACATATTTTAATTCTTGAGAGTGGTTTTCTAAACTTAAATTGATTTTTCTATTTTCTGCTTTCTTTAAAAACGTATTACTAGGAATAGTCTGTTCCTTAATCACCATACATGAAATAATTGCTTCAAGTGCTCCTGCTGCACCAAGAGTATGTCCAGTAATTGATTTTGTTGAGCTTATATAGGGTTTGGGTTTTTCTGAAAACAATGTTTCAATCGCATTCCCCTCAGCACTATCATTTGCTTGTGTACCTGTTCCATGAGCATTAATGTAGTCAATGTCATGAGGTTTAAGTTTTGCTTCGTCTAGTGCCTTTGACATAGCTTCTTTTGCACCCTGCCCATCAGGATGGGGATGTGTCATATGATAGGCATCTGAACTATACCCCACCCCACATAATTCAACACTTCCTTCCCTCATATCCGTCTCTATCAGTAAACAGGCTACTGCCTCACTTACGTTCATCCCATTTCTGCTTTCATCAAATGGCTTACAGGGTTCTGACGATAATACGCCCAAGGTTAAAAATCCACCTACTGTGGTTCTAGACAAACTGTCTGCCCCAACAACAAGCACATTTTTATATAGTCCTTTAGATAAAACTTCATACGCATAACCCATGGCATTGGCACTGGAAGTACAGGCAGTAGAGAAAGAGAGCGTATCATAAAAATCAAACTCTGCTGTTAAAGTATTTGAGATGGCTTGAATATGATGCTTGTTTGGGTCTATATCCGCATAATCTTCTGTACACATATAAATATCTTCCGTGACGTTCATCCCACCAACAGAAGACCCAATAAGAAGGAGTGTATCTTTATAATTTTCTAAGTAACTATTTTTTAAAACTTTTTTACATTGTAAAATAAGCTCATCATAAAAAGTATTGGAAGAACTCAATTTTCCTATAGCAGGTTTGGCATTAAAAAAATAGTTTGAATCTTGCACTATACCTGTAGAGCATGAAAGTACATTTTCAAAAAGTATTTGGTTGTTCTCTCCCGCACAACTTGAAGAAGTAGTTGCTGTTATATAAACCTTATTTTTTATTTTCATTTATATAATGTAAAAGGTTTTCAACAGATGCAAAAATGGTCTCATAAAGTTTTGAATCTGAAATCCTAACACCATACTCTTTTTCAATTGCAAGTACTAGCTCTATAGAATCTACAGAATCTAAACCTAAACCATCTTCACCAAACAAGGTAGAATTATCATCAATCTCATCTGGCGTAATATCTTCAAGGTTTAAATATTTTATCAAAACCTCTTTAAAACTTTCACTTGTAACCATCAACCTGTCCTCTATATATAATAAGCTATTTTACACTATAATCACTTATATTTTGATATTTAAAATACACAGAAGTGTAAAGAGAACTAAATGATAAAACTCAAACAAGTTGAAAGAATAGAGACCGTAAATAAAGAAGATTTCATAACCCTTTATAAAAAACCAAAGAAGCCAGTTGGTAATTTGATAAACACAGGGCTCTATAAGTTCACAGCAGAGGTTTTTGATTATTTAGATAAGATAGAGATTTCTCCTCGCGGTGAATATGAAATAACGGATGTTATTAATTTATTGGCTAGTCAGGGAAAAGTAAAAGCATTGGATCTCAAGGGGGTTTGGTTGGACTTTGGTAAGCCAGAGGATAT
>JAUVCL010000078.1 GCA_030595845.1 Campylobacterota bacterium | reverse complement strand
CAAGCTTATCTTGATAAACATAAACCAAAAGGTACTTCAGGTGGAAATCTGATGACTGGAAGCACTACTATCACCACACCACTTGGTATTCCAAATTTGGGTGGTATGCTTGCTGTCCCAAAAGTCAATCAGAGTTACATTGGTTGTTTTAAAGATCAAAAGAATCGAGATCTTTCTGGTTATCATTTTAATAATAAAAAAATGACAGTTGGGATGTGCTTAAAAGAGTGTGAAAAAAGAGGATTCAAGTATGCCGGTACCCAATACAGTAGCTACTGTTTTTGTGGTAATGAATATGCTACAGGGGGTAAGAGCAGTAACTGTAACATGCCGTGTGCCGGTAACAAGAAGGAAACATGTGGTGGGAATTGGGCAAATAGTGTCTATCGTGTGAAAAATACAAGTACAAAGATAGTTCCTCCACAAAATAGTAGAACAGGCGTAAGAAAACTAGTGCCTAGCGATGCATTAATCAAAAAAGTAAATGATCTTCAAAATAGATTTAATGCAATGGCAGCTAATAAATTAAAGAATTACAATAATCATCTTTCTCGGCAAATTCGCAATAGTGTTGCAAAACAGAAAAAAATTAATGCAAATGCGTTTAAAGCACTTCCTACTCCTGATCAGATTTCTCAGAAGGTATTTTCTTCTATTCCTTCTGATGGAAAAGCTTATTTAATTGACTTTTCGGAGTATGAAGCTATCCCTAGAAAGAAAGGTGATGCCATTAGACTACAAAGAAAAAAGAAGACTACACCATCAATTTCTATTAAGCAACAATCACAAAATTTATTGACTCCACTTAGACCTATACTATATTCTAAAAATATCTCAATTGATGGCTTGAGTGACATTGTTACTTTTCCTGGAGGAGAGGTTCTCATGCCGGGAAGTTGGGTCTATATCAGTGGTATAGGTTTTGGAAATACTCCAGGAATGATCGAGCTTAAATATAATGTTAGTGTAGTAGAGATAAGCGAAAAGTGGATTGAACATATTATACCTATTGAAATGGGTACTCATCAGATGAAATGGAAAAATAACCTTATTGCTTTCAAGCTTCCTGATATTTTACCTGATGTCAATCAAAATGCTTTAAGTAGAGCACGAGGGATGGGAAAAGCAGTATTGACATTAAAATTAAATAATGGAAAAAATATCTCAAGAATGGTTAAACTGAAGCCAGCAACCATGACCATAGATGATATTTGGACAGACTCTTCTCTTCCTTTATCTTCTTACTCATTCCATAAAGAAGATAATCGTTGGGTTGAATTTTATAATTATCCTCCAAAAAAATACTTTTGGACTAAAATGCCTGTCAAATATAATAAAAAGGGATCAAATATTAACGCAATAATTAGAAGTATTGAACCAGGTAGTGAAGTACGCATTCTTGGCAGTGGATTTCTCAATACTTCTGGAAAAGTAGAAATTATGGTTGGTGGAAGAAAATTGCCTATTAATAACCTTAATTGGACCAATAATAGTATTAGCTTTGAAGTTGGAGATTTGCCCGGGTCTCTTTCTCGTGAAAATGCTTCTCTGCTTATCACAAATACTTTGGGGGAATCATTCGTGTCTCCTGGTGTCGGTTTTGTATATGGACCAGAAATGTCTAAGAAAATAGTCTCAGGAGAGAAATGGTTCAGCCCAGAGTGGGATGAAGATACCAGTTTTGCAAAAGCTGATAGCCAAGATCTTATACTTTTCGTGTCTCACGATCCTGGATGTGGCTGGTTCAGCACTTCCGAATCGGGTTGGGATTATTTTTTCCATAAGAAAAAACTTCCTGATGGTGTTGTGCTTACAGATTTTATATTTATAGAAATTCCACATAAAGACTCCCAGGATCAGTTAAAATACTTAATAGAGTATTTTGAATCTGTACTAACAGAAGGAGATGTGATGGGATTTATAACCCATGGTTTTAAAATGCTAGCTAATCATGCTATAGACTCTATCTTTGGAGACGGTGGTGGTCATTATGCCTATATTCCTATTCCTCCAAAGGGCAATGTAGATGTACCTATTGTAGGCATACGATGGGAAAATTCTTGTAATGGACCTGCTGCTGAACTTCCTATTATTTATACAACTAGTTTTACAGTGATTGGACCAAAAACAATTTTAGATAGCATGTAAATTAAAACTGTTTGCCTACCCATGTGCTTTTCTTTAGAAGTTACAAAGCATTTTATTTGCTTACCGATCAGCTAAAATTCAGTTTGCTTCAGTGTAAATACTCGAAAGAGTTAAGTCATGTTTGGCATGCATCTTTGTTGCAGGCCACTGGCTATATTTACCAACCACCATACTGCTTCTAATAGTATAACTTTTCTCGATCACATCGATTTTTATCTGGACCAGAGATAACAATGATGATTGTATCGTTACCTATACAATAAAAGTCATAGACTTTTTAAGAATAATAGATTTATATCACTACTCTTAAAATCTTATTTTGCGCCAAGACAAGCAAATCAGCAAGTAGTAGAATGGTTATGTGGATTAGTAATCTCTGAGCAAGCTGAAGTTAGGTTTGGTCAATTGCAAATACCAGGAAGATTTAGGTGATGTTTACTTACACCTTTTTACGTGCTGCCAGTTATTGCTCTAGTCCTATCTCCAATCTATGTACTGGTGGAATGAAAAAGTAGAGGCACTGTAGAACTTAACTAAGTTTTAATACCTTTAATAGAGCCTCTGTTTGTTTTTGTGTAAGATCATAGATATTTCCCTCATATTTGCTAGGGGAGATTGATAGGTGTCGCTCCAGGACTAGGCGTTATTTTTGTTTTGGGTATGGGCATAGGACTATCTGCAGGAACAGGATTTTTTATTATAGGAGTTTTTTTAGCTTCCTTGGGAAGATTTATAGGTGTTGCTGCCGGTGCTCTCTTTTTTATTTTAGGAGCAACTTTTACATCTTTTGCTGTTTGACCTGACATACCACCCATGGATGGTACTACCTTTTTTAGTTTAGGAGTGTTTTTTACAGTTTTCTCCATCCTCTCACTCTTGACTTTATGCTGCTCTGCTAAGCTTGCTGTTGCACCAAGACATCCTATCAAGCAAAGTGAAACAATTTGTATTGAACTTTTCATAATTTCTCCGCCTTTATTTTTAATTATACTGCTTTTAAGATTGATTCTCGTATAACTTAATTAAGATCCTACTCAAAAGAGCTAGGTATTGATAATCCCTTCTTAACTCTTTATTTGCCTACGATTAACTCCTATAGTTTATAATGTTATTAGAAAAGGTGACATCTTGAAAGAGCTTGTTTTACTCCTTGTCCAAAACTTTAGTAAACTTCCTTGTTTGCTCTTTGGTTACCTTTTGAAGAAGAGCTTCATCTCCTTGAATACGTTTTAAGTTCTTCAAAACCTTCTTTTGTAGAATTCAGATTATTTTAAATATTAGTGCCTCAACGATACTCAATCGTTTCTCTAACTGAGAAGTCTCCATGCCATGTAAAAAGTGGCACAAAAATTGACCCATTCAAAGTATCAAAGGCATCTCTCTATTATATTCTAAGGGGAGAATGGGGAACTATCTAACAATCTCATAAGCCGGAGGTCGAGGGTTCGAGTCCCTCTCTTACTACCACTTCTATTCTGAATGACCACCTTTATTTACTTACTCTCCAAAACAATTATCAAAACTTTACACATAAGCCAAATTCGATATTTTGAAGTTATAGCTGAGCGTAACCCCTAATCAAAATAGTGATATAATGCGAAAAAAATAAAAGTGAGTACAACAGTATGGCAGATAAAGATGAGCGTTATGCATTCCCTTGGGGATTTCATTTAGGAGATCTACACAGAGGCAATGAAAAGATCCCTTTATATACAGGGAGTAATGATGGTGGATTTTGCTTATTGTATGACAAGGTCTCTGAAAAAAAGGCTGATAATTTACTGGAAAGTCTTTGTTTGGAAATGCTCTCTACTATGCCTCATGAGAGTTTAAAAGTTGACCTTTTTGACTTTGGTAAAAAGAAATTTTATAACCTTTCACCTTTACAATATATGCATCTCTTTCAGACTGCCTATAATCAAGATTTGATGTCGGGTCTTTTTGAAGAACTGGAAGAGACTATCATTTCTCGTTATCAAGATCTGATATGTTGTAATAGACCTACCATCAGTGAACATAATCAAAAGTCTAAACTTAAACAGACTTATCATTTGGTACTGATCAATTTAGAAAATTTTCCAACAGAAGATATTGAGTTAAGAAGAATCCAGAACTTTGTCGAGTCAGCGTGTAAAGCAGGTGTCTATGTTATTGCATTTGGAAATCAAGAGATAGAACAAAGTGAAAATAAAACAACACAAACCATATTAGAACACTTTAAGAAGATAAGAGTGACAGACGGTGAATTTGCGATCACAGAAGAGATTTTTGAATTTGTCGAACTGCTGGAAGATCATAGTTTCAAATCACTTGACCTTGATAAAAGTAACCTTCTGCAAAAAACACTCACCAATGCAGATCTTGAAAGTTTGATGGACCCAGAAAACATAAAACTAGAAGAAAACACAAAAGTAAAATAACAGGTAAGAAAGTTTTATCTTTAATGGGTATGATGCAAGTTATATGATGAACCTCTACTATATTTAGACGTTCTCAAATTTTAATTAAAGGGTAGACAATATGGCCTCAGATACAATATATCAAATGAAAGAGGGTACGATAAGAAGTAAAATCGTTCTTTTTGACTTAGATGGTACGATCATAGATTCAACAGAAGCAATTCTAGAGAGTTTTGAAAAGGCCTATGCATCTTTTGGTGTTGATATACCAGATGCAGAGAAGATCAAATCACTTATAGGTTTGCCACTTGATGTGATGTTTGTGAAGCTTGGTGTAAATGAATCAGAAGCTATGGCATATGTTAAAGCTTACAAAGCGCATTATCAAACCATCCATACGCAAAAAACAGTGTTACTCCCTAATGCAAAAGAGGCGATAGAGTTTGCCTATGGTTACGCAAAACTTGGCATCGTGACAACAAAAACAAGTGAATATTCACGTATATTGCTTGAGCATTTTGACTTGATGAAGTATTTTGATGTACTTATCGGGAGAGAGGATGTAGAGCATCCAAAGCCAAACCCAGAACCTGTAAATAAAGCTTTAGCTGCACTCGACCATCGTTTTGGACAAGTAACCTATTTTGTTGGCGATACACATGCCGATATGTTAGCTGCAGAAGAAGCAGGGATCGCTTGTGTTGGTGTGTTATGTGGATATATGGGTAAAGAAGAACTCTCTGAATGTGCAGATTTTATTAAAGAAGATGCATTTGAAGCGGTAAAGCTCATAGAGAAAATGTAATTTTAGGAGCTAGGTATGCACAATGAGTTAAAAGGGTGGTTGGAGTGGTTAGGGATTGAAGATCCGATCCTTCACCCACTACACGGAGATGCAAGTTCTAGAAGATATTACCGTCTGGAGAATCTACCAAAAGGTATGGTTATGGATGCTTCGGACTCTAAAGACAGTGTACCCATCTTCATCGGTATAAGCTGGAGACTCATGGATGCTAAAGTCCGTATACCTACTATTAAATCCTATGAGCTCAACAAAGGTTTTATTTTCTTAGAAGACGTAGGTTCCACCCATGTATTTGATAAACATAAGGCAGGAAATGCAAGCACTTATTATGAAAAAGCTATAAAAACATTAGTCAAAATGCAAGAAACACCCTCACAAGGCTTAGAACCTTATGATGCGAACTTTCTATTAGAAGAGATGAATCTCATGCCACAGTGGTACATCAAAGAGCATTTAGGTAAAACACTTGAGTGTTTGGAAGGGCGTAACCTTCTTGAGAGTTTTAGTCTCATTAGCAAAGAAGTATTGAGTCAGCCACAAGGGTTGTTTGTACATCGTGATTACCACTCACGGAACTTGATGATAGACAGCAACGACGAGATAGTAGTGATAGATTTTCAAGATGCAAAAGAGGGTGCATTGACCTATGATCTGGTCTCACTTTTGCGTGACGTGTATGTGGAACTGGATGCAGAGGAGATACAAAGACTTATACTACTTTTTAGAGATTTAAAAGGTCTTGATATAGATGACGACACTTTTATACGTTGGTTTGACTTCACCGGGTTACAGCGTCATATTAAAATACTTGGAATCTTTGCCAGACTTAGTATTCGCGATGGTAAAGAGGGGTATTTGAAGGATATTCCTTTGACTTTAAAGTATATTATTGAGGTTGGGTCTAAATATTCGGAGTTAGACGGGTTGGTTGGTCTCTTAAAGTCTGTCTAGTATATGTTTACTATGATAGCGTGATCTGGTAATACTTTTAATATTACACTTCTGATTGGGAGCTTGGGCTCTTAATCAGATTCTTTCAAAATTATCCTATAATTCTCTTATAAATTTTACTACATTAGGTTAACATTATGATAGATCTTAAATACCTCCAAAATAATTTCGAAGAAGCCAGTGCAAAACTGCAAAAAAAGGGTGTAGATGCTGCTACCCTTGAAAATCTTCAAAAGCTGTTTACCTCTTTAAAAGAAGCCAATGCTACCTTGGAAGCTTCAAAAGCAGAACAGAACTCTATGTCTAAACTATTTGGTCAGTATATGCGAGAGGGTAAAGATATTACTGAATTGAAAGCAAAAGTAGATGCCAATAAAGAAGCGATGGTTCCTATGCAGGAAAAAGCGAGAGAAGCAGAAGAAGCACTCTATCATGTTGCACTTGCTATGCCTAACTTTCCAGATGAATCTGTACCGGAAGGTGAAGATGAAGAGGACAATGTGGAACTTCGCAAGGTACTTGAACCCAAAGAATTTTCTTTTAAACCCAAAGAACATTGGGAACTCTCTGAAATTAACGGGTGGATAGACTTTGAACGTGGCGTTAAGCTTGCAAAGAGTCGATTTTCTGTACTTAGAGGAGAAGCTTCCAGACTTGAAAGAGCACTTATTAACTTCTTCCTTGACACCAATGCACAAAAAGGGTTTATAGAGCATTCTGTACCATTTATAAACAACTCTGCAATGCTTCAGGGAACAGGGCAGCTTCCAAAGTTTGAAGATGACCTTTTTAAGATAGATGATGAAGACCTCTATCTTATTCCTACGGCAGAAGTACCACTTACAAATTTATATAACGATGAGATACTGACAGAAAAAGAATTGCCTCTTCTTATGACGGGATATACCCCATGTTTTAGAAAAGAAGCAGGATCTGCAGGACGTGATACAAGAGGTATCATCCGTCAGCACCAGTTTAACAAAGTAGAAATGGTTGCCATCGCACACCCTGCTAAGTCTCAAGAAGTGTTTGAAATGATGGTGGAAAACGCATCCGATATCCTTACAGCACTTGGCTTGCCTCACAGAGTAGTAGAACTTTGTTATGGTGATCTCGGTTTCTCTGCGGCAACAACTATCGACCTGGAAGTATGGCTCCCAGGACAAAATCAATACCGTGAAATTTCTTCTATTTCCAATACTAGAGATTTCCAGGCAAGACGTGCAAAGATCCGTTTTAAAGATGGTAAGAAAAATAGATTTGTTCATACGCTGAATGGTTCTTCACTTGCAGTCGGTCGTACGATTGTGGCTATTATGGAGAATTATCAGAATGAAGATGGTTCAATAGAAATACCTGAAGTATTAAAGAAATATATGTAGGGTGCTTGTCTCCTGACAACACCAAATTAACATACAATATTCAAATGGTGTTGTGGGGACACAACACCCTACGCTTACACTGTTTTAGAAGAGTCACAATGACGTGACTTTAACTTCCCTTCCATACTTAAATAAGAATTCAAAGCACCAATGTATGCTCTTGCACTTGCTAACATCGTGTCGATGTTCAATCCGTGTCCTATGATGGCAGGGTCACCATTAAATGAGACTTTTACCGTAACACTTGCCAAGGCATCTTTACCTTCACTGACAGATTTTACTTTATAGTCACCCAATTGACCCTCATAACCAGAGATCCTGTCTATCGTTTTAAAGACAGCATCTATAGTCCCTTCACCTATGCCTGCTTCGATGATCTCGTTGTCATCTTTACGTATCTTAACTGCTGCTGAAGGTACACCATTTGAACAGTCCATTAACTGTAATGAGACCAATTCATAGACTTGTACAGCTTTAGTCATTTCGTTGGTGACTAAAGCTCTTATATCATCATCATAGATCTCTTTTTTTCTGTCTGCCAAGATCTTAAAACGCTCAAAGGATGTATTTAAAGCTTCATCATCTAAAGAAAAACCTAATTTATTCAATTTGTCTTTAAATGCTGCCCGACCAGAATGTTTACCCAAGACTAAAGTATCATCCATATCTAAACCAATATCTGCTGGAGAAATGATCTCATAGGTAGATTTGATTTTTAACATACCGTCCTGATGAATACCAGATTCATGTGCAAAAGCATTTTTACCGACTATGGCTTTGTTGGGTTGTGGCTCTATACCTGTGATATTAGCTATCAAACGAGAACTAGGATAGATCTCTTTTGTATTGATATTGGTTTTATAGTCAGAAAAAATATCAGAACGTGTTTTTAACGCCATGACTATCTCTTCTAAAGCTGCATTTCCTGCTCTTTCACCTAAACCATTGATGGTACATTCTACCTGTCTTGCACCATTGATAACCGCTTCCAAAGAGTTTGCTACACCTAAGCCTAAGTCATTGTGATTGTGTACAGAGATAATGGCTCTATCTTTGGTATATTCACTCATCTCTTTGACCATAGCACCGATTTCAAAAGGAAGCCTAAATCCTACCGTATCTGGCAAGTTAATAGTCGTTGCTCCTGCTTCGATAACTGCATCAGCGATCTCTTTCATGAAGCCCATATCTGAACGTCCTGCATCTTCACATGAAAATTCTACATCATCTACAAAAGTACGTGCATACTCTACTGCACGTACAGCTCTTTTGATGACTTCATTTGGTGTCATTTTTAACTTGTATTCCATATGTATGCTAGAGGTTGCAATGAACGTATGGATACGTTTCATTTTGGCTTTTGCAATGGCTTCACCTGCTGCTTTCACATCGGCATCTATGGCACGAGCCAAAGAACAAACGGTTGAGCTTGTTACGCGTTGTGAGATCTTCTCTATGGCATCAAAGTCTCCCGGGCTTGCCGCTGCAAATCCCGCTTCGATGATATCTACCCCCAAACGCTCCAACTGTGCAGCGATCTGGATTTTCTCTTCGGTGTTCATAGACGCCCCTGGGCTCTGCTCACCGTCTCTTAATGTTGT
>JAUVCL010000098.1 GCA_030595845.1 Campylobacterota bacterium | reverse complement strand
AATCTTCTAATCGTGCTTTTACGATAGCTTCACTGTTTGGAATCTTTTTTGATTTTTCAATAGTTTCCTGCTTGAGTTCATCTACACGCTTCATAGCTTGTTTCATAAATTCTTTATTAAATATCAAAATTGTCTCCTATTAGTTCTTTTAAGTATTTATTATCAATATCTTCATATACATTTGCATTTCTAGCATCGGCAAAATCTAAAACTACTTTATCTTGAAACATATCTTTAATGTTCAGAACTGTCGAATATGAATTAATGTTACTTCGTATAAAAACCTCTTTAGGTACTTTTCGATGTGTAACTAATTCTCTTCGTGTTGCATACTCAAAACACAACTCTGGGTGATTGTATAAATACATAATATTGATCATATATTTTCGCTTGAGTAATCGTTCTATATTCTTTTTAGCTACATCTATATTAGCAAAATTTGAGTCTAAAATCAAGGATAAATTATTTTTAAGAGCATAGGTAAAAAGTTCACTAAATCCCCTACTCGAAGCTTTTTGGTAAAGTGCTGAATTTTGCCCATCATATCCAACAGGTCTAAAAAACTCTCTTATTCCATCAGTATCTACTTGTTCAAGAGCTATCTATAAGACCGAAGACTTGATCACCATTAATTTTTCTTTACTCATCTCTTCCATAGAATAAGAGATACCACCCAACCCCAGACCAGAGGCTTTGGCCCCGCCAAAAGGCATCCAGTCAACCCTAAATGCCGTATGGTCATTCACCATGACAGCAGTGCCGTTGAGACGTTTAACTGCCAGTAAGGCTGTATCAATATTTTTAGTAAATACGGCTGCTTGGAAAGAGAACTCAAGACTATTGGCTTCTTTAAATGCCTCTTCAATATCATTATAAGTGTAAATACAGACAACCGGACCAAAAACTTCTGCAGTACTTACCTTGGCATCACGGGGTGGATTTAAAAGTACCGTTGGTTCATAACAGCTTTCAAGAATACGTTTACCACCGCAAAGTACTTTTGCACCCCCTGTAATTGCTTCCTTCACCCATAATTCAATTCTAGTGACTTCATTGTGTGAAATAAGTGGTCCCACTTCCGTTTTTGGGTCAAGAGGATCACCCACTCTAAGCTTTTGTGCTACCTCTGCCAATTTTGAACCCACTTCATCACAAATACTTTCATGCACATAAATACGTTGTACCGAGACACAAACCTGTCCCGCATGGTAAAACCCACCCTTTGCCAAAGCAGGGATCAGTTCTTCCATGTCCGCATCTGCTTCGACGATCACAGGTGCAACACCTCCATGTTCAAGACCCACACGCGTACCTAGAGAGGCTTGTGAATTAAGATACCACCCAACAGCGCCTGAACCAATAAAAGTCAGATAATCGATCTTAGGACTGGTAGCAAGATACTGCGCTTCTTCTCTATGACAAACAACCACCTGACACCATGCTTTTGGTAAGCCTGCTTCATATAGGATTTCTACAAAATTAATAGCAGACATAGGTGTGGTCTCTGATGGCTTAATAATAACAGGTGATCCCACCGCAATGGCCGGAACTGTTTGATGCACAGCAAGATTGAGTGGATGATTAAATGCTGATATAGCTGCAACCACACCTATAGGCTCCTTCATAGTATATGCTATTCGATTGGCAGAGCTTGCTGTATGACCCATGGCTATCTCTTTTCCTTCAAAAACACCCATATGCTCAATGGCAAGTTTTACACCATTGATGGCGCGTTCCACTTCAACTTTTGAATCCATATAAGGTTTACCTCCCTCACTGGCTGCAATAAGTGTGAGTTCTTCTATACGGCTACGCATGATCTCGACCGTTTTTTCTAAAATAGCGATGCGTTCATACTTGGGTAACCACATCTCCTGTTTTTCATATACTTCTCGAGCACGATCCAAAGCCCAGTCAATATCTTCCTTATTTGAAACTTCTATCTCTGCCAATAACCTTCCGTCAAATGGTGACTTTACTTTAATGCTATTCATACTACAACTCCTAAATTATTTATGTATTTAATAGTTTATACCAAACAGGTTTTATTTTTGAGTAATTGATTTAAAATTTCGGGAAAACCATATTTTATACACACCATTATCCAAAGTTAAAATCCCATCTTTATATTTTAGAGATAAAATGTTTCATTTTTCTCTGCCATTTTAATCAAAAGTGCTGCTGGTGCAAAACGTTCTCCAAACTGCTCTTCGAGTTTAGAAAGATTTGCAACAATATTTTCTAATCCTCTACTGTCTGCATAACGAAGTAACCCACCTCTAAAGGCAGGAAATCCTGTTCCCATGACCATTGCCATGTCTAAGTAGCGTGCATTGTCTACCACACCTTCTTCTAAACATCTTGCTGCTTCATTGACCATGATAAGTATGGCTCTGTCTAAAATAGTATTGTCATCCAAGGTGGGGTGGGATGCATGTATCTCCAATATATGGTCATTATGTGCTTTCTCTTTACCTTGATGAATATAAAAACCTGTTCCACTCTTTTTTCCTAACCATTCTCTCTGCGTCATTTGCGCAAGTATCAAAGAGGGTTTCATCCGATCTCCATAAGCTTTATAGAGTATATTTGAAACTTTTTCACCTATGTCTATACCGACTTCATCTGCAAGTATAAAAGGCCCCATTGGCATTCCAAAACTTGTTAAAAGATCATCAATATTTTCTATATTTTCCCCTTCTTCAAACATTTTAGCAGCTTCATTAAGATAGGGAAGCAAAATTCTGTTGACCAAAAAACCTGCACATTCATCAACTTTAATAGGTGTTTTACCTAGTTTCTTAGCCAACTTTACCACGGTAGCAACAGTTTCATCAGAAGTTTTTTCTCCTGCGATCACTTCCACCAGTGGCATTTTAGCCACAGGATTAAAGAAGTGCATTCCCACAAAACGTTCAGGGTATTGTGTATCTTTGACCAACTCTGTGATGCCTAAAGAAGAAGTATTGGTAGCAATAATGGCATCTTCTTTAACAATGTTCTCCAAAGTTTCATAGATCTTTACTTTCACAGCAGGGTCTTCACTGACAGCTTCTATGACCAAGTCCACCTGTTCTAAGCCTTGCATCTGTGTTGTGAAAGTAACTCTATCCATCTTTAAACCTATTTCACGACTGTTCAGTCGACCTCTTTTTCTAATACTATCAAAACTCTTCATCATTTTAGAGATCGCTCTAGCGATACTTTCCATCTTTCTCGCACCCAGTCTCACAGGTATGTCTTTGTTTGACAAGACCCATGCAATAGCTGAACCCATCGTTCCTACACCCACAACAGCAGAACGCTGTACTATGTTTGCTTTTGCCTTGGAGAAAGTCTCTTTTTTGAGTAACTCAGAAGTAAAAAAGAGTTCTATGAGATTTTTAGATATTTGACTTGTGGCAAGTGGTTCAAAAGCCTCAAGTTCAACTTTTAGCCCTTCACCCAAAGACATAGTCAGTGTTTCTTCCAGCACATCAATGGCCTTAATCGCTGCGGGGTAGTGCCCTGAAGTTTGCTTCATTACTGCAGATCTTGCCATCTTTGATATGAGCATTTTAACCGGCAGAAAGATTTCATACCATTTGATACCCTGGCGTGTTTTTGCAACTTTTTCTGCAACTTTTTCGGCAAGTGTATCTTCAAGTATCTCTTTAATATACTCTTCTTTTTTAAATCCCAAATATCCAGAAGGTACAGACGCATCTACCAGTCCAAGCTTTAACGCTTTGTCGCCTTTGAGACGTTTTGATCCAGTGATGAGTTCTATGGCTTTGGTAAAACCAACCAGGAGAGGTAACCTCTGTGTCCCTCCCAGTCCAGGAATGATCCCCAGACTTACTTCAACCAGACCAATACGTGTATGCACATCATTTGTAGCTATTCTATAGTTACATGCCATCGCAAGTTCCAGTCCCCCACCAAGACATGCACCATCGATCATAGCTACAGTAGGGAAAGGAAGGTTTTCAAGAGAGTTAAATATCTCTTGACCATGGCGTAGTTTATCTACGGTTTCTCTGGCATCCTTAAATGCTTTGATCTCATTAATATCCGCACCTGCAATAAATATATGTGCTTTGGCACTCTCTATAAACAGTGCTTTGATTGTAGTATCATCATTCATTTGGCTGATTAGCTGCTCTAGCTCATAAAGGGCATCAAAACAAAGTACATTGACCTCAGAGTCTGGGGTATCAAAAGTGAGTGTTGCTATACCTCTGCTATCTATCATTAAGTTAAAATAATTCATTTGAGCATTTTCCATTATTCCACCTCCAGAAGCAGTGACGCACCCTGCCCGCCACCTATACATAAGCTTGCCAGTCCACGCTGAAGCCCACGTTCTCTAAGTTCATACAAGAGCGTCAATACCAGCCTGGTTCCTGTCATACCCACCGGGTGTCCCAGCGCTATTGCACCACCATTGACATTTAGTATATTGGGGTCAATGGCACCGACTGCTTTGTCTTCAGAAAAGTGTGTCTGGGCAAATGCTTTAGAGGCAAATGCTTTTTCACAGGCAATGACTTGGGCAGCAAAAGCTTCATTGATCTCTACTATTTCTATGTCATCCATACTTAGACCTGTTTGTTTAAAAAGTTTATGCGTTGCAAATACCGGGCCCAACCCCATGCGTTTAGGATCAAGTCCCTCGTAGGCATAATCACGCAAATAGCCCAAAGGCTCCAAACCTCTTTTTTTAGCTTCACTCTCAGACATGAGAATAACCCCTGCTGCAGCATCAGTAATCTGTGAAGCATTTCCCGCGGTCACTGTCCCGTTCTTTCGATCAAAAAAAGGTTTGAGCTGTGCCAGTTTCTTTAAAGTCTGTCCTTCTCTGATACCATCATCAAAATCCAAATATTTTCCTTCTGTCGCATCATAGACAAGTGTCATGCTCTCCTTTGCAAAACGTCCACTCTCTTTGGCCTTTTGTGCTTTTTGATGACTCTTTAACGAAAAGGCATCCTGTTCTTCTCTGCTGATGCCAAAATCCTGTGCCAATACCTCTGCAGTATTTCCCATAAGCAGTCCACTTACGGGGTCGGTCAATCCAGACATCAAACCAACAATAGGCTTTAAAAAGCTTGGTCTAAAACCAAAGAGCGCCCGTACTTTATCTAATGCTGTTTTTGAAGAAGCAAGTTGGGAAAACAGACTTGTCATTTTTTCGCTATAAACCAGAGGAATATTTGACATAGATTCTACGCCTCCGCAGACATACACTTTACCCTCACCTGCATGTATACGAGAAACCGCTGTCGTGATGGATTCCATACCTGAAGCACAGTTTCTATGCACCGTTAAAGCAGGTGTGGCCTCAGGAAAACCCGCACGCAGGGCAATAACCCTGGCAATGTTTGCTGCATGTATGGGTTGTGCCACATTACCTATGATCACTTCATCAACTTCTTCTAGACTCACAGGAGACTGAATCATGAGTTCACGAAACAACAGAGTACCCAGTTGGTCTGCCTGTATCTTTTTAAAGCGTCCTCCCGCTCTTGCCATAGGGGTTCGTAATCCAGTGATGATAGCAATACGTTCTTTCTCTTTTTTCTGTGTCATACATGCCCCTTGTACATTTCATCTATTTCATTACTGTATTGTTCTATCACGTGCTTTTTGGCTAACTTCATAGAAGGTGTCAAGTGCCCATTTTCTATACTGAGTGCATCAGAGATCACTTTGTATTTTCGTATTTTTTCCCAGTGGTTAAGGCTTAGATTGAGTTTTTTGATGTATGTTTCTGTCATAAGACGAAACTTCTCTGATTCTAATGCTTTGAGAGGTGTACTCTGCATCTCTTCTGCGAAACGTCCTAAAAATTCATGTTCAACAAAAAGTAAAGCAACCACATAAGGTTTATTATTCCCTACAATCAATGCAAATTCAAACCATCCATTACTTACCAATGCCTGTTCAATGAAGACAGAAGAGACAAACTCACCGGTAGAAGTTTTGAAACGTTCACCTTTTCTTCCCGTGATACTTATATACCTTTCCTCACCTATGCTGGCCAGATCACCCGTATGTAACCATCCATCCTTGTCAATGACTTCATCCGTAGCACGCTTATTATTATGGTACCCTTTCATTATATTAAGCCCACGTGCCAACAATTCACCCTCTACACTGATCTTCACTTCCACTCCAGGAAATGCTTTACCACAGGTACCTACTTTATTATATTGAGGGGTATTGGAACAAATAACGGGACTGGATTCTGTAAGTCCATAGCCCTGATATAGTGGTACCCCAATATTCAGATAAAATCTGTAAAGTACATCTGAGAGCGCAGCACCCCCAGAGATCAACATTCCCATACGTGTACCAAGAGCCAAACGTAATTTTTTGTACACTAGAGTATCTAAGACTTTATCTATCCAGGAAAGCTTTGTCATGGGGTCTTTTGTTATTGCTCTGTAAAAGGCAAGACGTACAAGCGTTTGTTTTATAAAATTACCATCCATTGCCTTTAACTTCATTTTAAAAAAGACTTTTTCCAGCAAACGAGGGACAACCGTCATAACCGTAGGATTGATCTCTTTAAGCAGTACACCTACATTTTTGACATCATCTGCAAAATAGATACTTAACTCTCTTGAAAGATAAAAGTGCATCACCATACGCTCAAAGATATGTGCCAAAGGTAAAAATGAAAAAGCAATGTCTTTTTCTCTATCAAAATGATAATTCTTATGCGTACCATGTATCTGAGAGATAAGATTACGATGCGTGAGTTCTACACCTTTGGGAAGTCCGGAGGTTCCGGAGGTATAGACAATGGTCACAACACTTTCAGGATGAATCTGATAAATGAGTGACCCAAATACAGAAGCCTCTTCTTCATCTATCTTTTTACCTTCTGCTACAAACTCATCAAAATAGTGATATCCGGAATGTTCATTCAAATATACCGTCTCAACATTGTTACCTACATTATGAATGATCTTTTCCTGTGCCTGATTTTCTATAAAAACGGTATCTAGGGAAGCATCCAAAACTTGATAGTGAAAATTTTTTGAAGAGATGTTGGTAAAAAGGGGGACAGATACAGCCCCGGACAGCATCAGTGCATAGTCAAGCATAAGCCAGTAAGGGGAAGGAGAGACAGCTATCGCTATCTGTTTACCTTTCCATCCTTTTTTATGAAAAGCCAAAGCAAGATAACGCACCGTTAGAAGAAACTCTTCTTTTGAAATCGCTTTATATCCACCATCAATGCGATGATGTAAAAAGTCATCTTTAGGCGGTTGATGTTCCAAATGACGGTAAAGTTCACCAAAATGCGTAAAATGTGTATTCAAAACTGCTCCTTTAACATTAAAGGTCTATTAGGAGAAGTATAAAATAAATGTGTGTATTAGGTGTGGATTATTATTTAAAGGGTTTATTCTTCCACATCTGCCAAAGTCAGAGCAAAAAGTACATTCAC
>JAUVCL010000199.1 GCA_030595845.1 Campylobacterota bacterium | reverse complement strand
GCTGGAGAGCATTCTGACGAAAAGCATATAAAAAGAGATGGAAAAAAATGCCGCAAGGATGTTTGTGATAATCTCACGTGTATTGCTAAAGTCCGTACCTACCAGTACAATGACTGCTGCCAAAGCTATATATATGAGTAGTTTCACGATTCTATTACTTTTCTTATGATGAAGATTTACGGCTTGTAGGTATTCTTCCTGTGCGAGTTTATAAGTGATATTCATATTGTACCTTTAAAATTTTTTAAGGTATTATACAGTATCTAGACACATAGTACACAATGCATAAGGTATAAGTCCTTATACCTTCAAAGGAGAGTAAATGTTATATAAAGTAAAAGCGAAGATCAATAAATTAAAAATGAAAGATTTTTATACTGCTTTGACAGATGGGAGTATTGCTGATCAAGAGCCTGATGGTGCAGATATCGTTAATGCGATGCAAAAAGCAATGAAGACAGATCCAGATACACTAGAATGGTATGAAACATGTCATTGTGACACACCGCTTGAACATGAGCGTGATACAGTGTATCACAAATATCTGCAGGATATTGAAACAACGCTTGTCTATGAAATAAAAGATGATATTAAAGGCGTTTCCTTTTGGGATTGTTTAGAGACCTGGCATTTTGACGACACATATACCTTTTAAATCTCTCTACTCAGTCGATCACGGTTGGTTGAACACGCATTTTCACTTTTCATTTGCTGAGTATCATGATCGAAATAATATGCATTATGGTGCATTGCGAGTGATGAATGATGATATTATAGCTGCACACAGGGGTTTTGATACACATCCTCACAAAGATATGGAGATCATCACTTATATACTATCTGGTGAACTGACACATCAAGACAGCATGGGAAACAAAGAGAGTTTAGGACGTGGCAGTATGCAGTACCTCTCTGCCGGTACTGGCATTACCCATTCTGAAGTCAATGAAGGTGATGATGAGGTACATGTCATACAAACCTGGATATTCCCTCAAGCCAAAGGTCTGCAACCCCAGTATGGTTCCAAAGTTTTTAATCCCCAAGACCGTCATAACAAATGGCTTCATCTCATAGCTCCGATGGGTACTCCTGATATCATCAACATTTATCAAGATGCCAATATGTATGTTAGTGAAGTGGATAAAGGCAAAATACTCACTTTTGAACTAGAAGAGCAGAGACAGCTCTATGTAAAACTGATGGAAGGGGAAGCCCATATAAACGGGTTTGTTTTTAAAGCAGGAGATGCGGCTAAAGTGGAAGGTGAAGATCTGAATGTAGAAGCTTTGTCTGATCTACATATATTGTTAGTAGAAATGAAGGTAGAAATAAAGAAGGTCTAGATGAAAGAATTTGATCCTGTAAAATACAAACAAATGGTACGAGAACACCAGGAACGTGATGATCCTTTTGGATGGTTCGACAGTATTTATACAGATGCAGAGGGAGATCACCGAGCTGTTTTTTGGGCGGATCTTGCAGTTAACCCTTACTTGTTGGAATGGCTGGACAAACATCCTGTAAAAGGCTTGCATAAAAAAGCGATTGCTATAGGCTGTGGGGTAGGTGATGATGCTGAAGCACTGGCAGCATATGGCTATGAAGTGACAGCTTTTGACATTGCACCTTCTGCCATAGATCTTTGTAAAAAACGCTACACGGAATCTCAAGTAAATTATCTGGTTGCTGATCTCTTTGACTATCCTAAGCAATGGGAAGGTAGCTATGATCTTGTTTATGAATGTAATACTATACAGGTACTTCCCGGAAGATACAGAGAAGAAGCAATGGCAGCGATGGTAAGTCTTATAGCCAATGAGGGAGAAATCCTGGTTTCCTGTAGAAGTAGAAATAAGGGAGAGGAGTTAGATGCTATTCCTTTACCTTTAGATAAGGATGAGATAGACGGTTTTATGGCCTTAGGCCTTGTAGAGAAAAGTTTTTTAGCCTATGATGATGACCAAAGTCCACCCGTACCTCACTTTTTTTCTACCTATAAAAAAGAGAAGGAAAACTAAGATCTTATGATTTTTGTGTCCATCTTCCCATAAGCTCCATTCCCATATCAAATGGTAGATCTCCATTTTGACTGAGTGTTTCTACTTTTTCTTGTAATTGGGTTAAACTCATATCCTGATAGGACTTTTCTACAAGCGTCTTCTCAAATTGAACTAAGCCTGTAACATACATAATACTTCCCGTGATGAGAGAAAGCGTAACAATTCTTTTGAGTATTTTATTTATTTTCATTTTTTATCCTTTCTAAATGCATGTGATAGAATAATATATATGTGTAACAAATCAGTAACATTAGGAGCAATCTTATATACGTTAAATCATAAGGACAAGTATGAAAAAAACATTTATAACAAACATAACAGTAGCATTAGGATTGACTTTAAGTCTTAATGCAGCACAAATAGACTGTGTAAACTCTCCTATAGGGATGGAACTAGCAAAGACACTTGAAGCAAAAGATATAGATAAAGCCAAATTATTATTAAAAAAGTTTAAAGCAGATGTGAAAATCTATCTAGATAGCTGTGATAACAGTAAAGCAAAGTTTGAGGAGACTTCTGTGATGATACTGACTTATGAGGACAGACTTGCTGATTTTGAAGTTGACTTAAAAAGTAACTCTGCTAAAAAAATAGATTGTTCAAAGGTACCTGATTCAAAAGCGCTTGAAAAAGCATTTAAAGAAGGTGATTCCAATAAGGTTAAAGACTTATATAAAACTTATAAAAGAGATTCAGAGGGTTATCTGGATCTCTGTGCTGCACATGAAGAGTATGAGATTGTTTTTGAAGAAGCACTGCTTCATGAAGAAACATATGTTGAGTGGCAAAAAAGCTTAAAGTAGGTCTCACAGACCTTAGCTTTTTGTCCATCTTTTGATAAGCTCTTGCCCCAGGGCAAAAGATAAGTTTCCATTTTCACTATGCTTTTCTACTTCTTTTTGAAGTTCTGCTGTAGTCATAGATTGGTAAGTTGTGTGTATCACAGTAGAATTTAAAGCATTTTTATTGCCCATATCGTTCTGCGTATTAGCATTGATCATCGTTGTAAGGATGAATGAAAATAGGATCGTTTTTCCTAGTGAGTTTAATGTTGTTGTTTGCAATGCTTGTCCTTTGGCTGACTTCAGCCTTTTGTATATTTACTTAACTTTCGCACCTAAACCCAAGCATTTTCTGCGTAACATCCTGCAATACAGCGATAATACTGACTAAATCCTCATTTCTCTTTACAATATCTTCAATTTTAGCTATCTCATCAAGTATGATAATAAATGTTTGCA
>JAUVCL010000122.1 GCA_030595845.1 Campylobacterota bacterium | reverse complement strand
TTATCTAATTTCTTAAATTTACCCATCCATTCTATAAGACCATTTTGGTCTGCATGTGCTGAGAAACCGTTGATAGTATGTACTTTTGCTCTCACTATAATGTCTTCACCATAGATATTGACCTTATTGGCACCGTCAACCAGTTTTCGCCCTAGTGTACCTTCTACCTGATAGCCTACAAAGACAACAGCATTCTTTTCATTCCACAGACGATGTTTGAAGTGTTGCAGTATACGACCGCCATTACACATGCCTGCACCGGCGATGATGATACATCGGGACTCTTCCTCATTGATCTTCATAGAATCTTGTACTCTGAGTGTATAATGGAGATAAGGGAAATCAAATATCGTTCCATCTCGTTCCAAGAATTTATTACAACATTCATTTAACTCTTCATGATATTTTTTATAGATCTCTGTGGCACGTATAGCCATAGGTGAGTCCAAAAAGACTTGACACTCAGGCAGTTCGCCTCTTTCATACATCTGTTTAAGCAGACAGAGTATCTCTTGAGTGCGTTCTATGGCAAAAGAGGGGATGAGTACATTACCTTCATTTTTGAAGGTATCGAGTATGACCTGTTGTAGTTCAATATCACTCTCTTTTACCCCTTTATGGTTACGGTCTCCATAAGTAGACTCTATAAAAAGTGCATTAGCCTCTTCTACTGTATCAGGTAAAGGCATAACCAATTCATCATCATTACCAAGGTCACCTGAAAAAACAAGCATTTTTTTAGTACCGTCTTCTTCAAATACGACTTGAATAATGGAAGAACCTAAAATATGCCCTGCATTTTTAAATGTCACAAATATACCGTTACCAAGGTCAATTTGTTTATCATAAGAAGTAAATATCATTGGGCGCTGAAACACAGCACGTACATCACCTTCTGTATAAAGTGCATCTCTGAGCTCTTTTTCTTTTCCTACACGCTGTGCTTTTTTAAAACGGGTTTTGTAGCTTTCTTTCATAAGATGTGCAGAGTCTAGCATGACAACTTCTGCCAAGTCCATAGTAGACCTTTGTGTGACGATGGTACCGTTAAAGCCTTCCTTAACCAGTTTAGGTGTTCTTCCTACATGATCAAGGTGACCATGGGTGAGTAGCAAAAAATCTACCGCTTCAGGATTAAAGCCAAAAGCCTGGTAATTATGATTTTCAACCTCTCCCTGAAACATACCACAGTCGATCAAAAGGTTGATACCATTTTGTAACTGTAGAAGGTGACAAGAACCGGTCACAACTCCAGCAGCACCGTATGATTGTAAGATAGCCATGTTTGCTCCTTTAGATGGTTTCAAGATACTCTTTATCTATTTTACTTCCTTTATGATGATAAATGCATTAAATAAGGGAAGCACTAATACCCCTATAAAGGCAACAGAATAAGAGCAGAAAACATTAGAAACTGAGAGTATACTCCTTTATCAACCTTTGCTATAATATATGCGAATGAAATGATAAAAGGGGTTTTTGATGAATAAGAGGATAGAAGAACTTATATCAGATATTGAAGAGATGAAGATGAAACTTAGTGAAGAGATCACCAAGCAGGAGAGTCACATTTCATATGAGATCCAAAATGGGTATGTTCGGTTTGAAAAAGATGTCCTTGAAAAACAAAAAGAGAATATGAAAAATCTTTTAGCTTATTTTAGGGATATACCTCTTTTCCATTTACTTTCATCTCCCTTGATCTATGTAATGGTCATACCCGCTGTAGTTTTTGATGTACTGCTCTTTATCTATCAGCAGGTGATATTTAGAATTTATAAATTTAAATTCATTAAACGAAGTGACTATATACTGTTTGATCATCAATACCTTGGATACTTAAACCCGATAGAAAAACTTAATTGTCTATATTGCTCTTATTTTAATGGTTTAATGCAGTATGCTTCAGCCATCGCTGTTAGAACAGAATTTTATTTTTGCCCTATAAAACATGCAAAAAAGATCGCTTATCAGCATGAATATTATGATCAGTATTTAGAATATGGTGAGGAAGAAGACTTCCAAAATAAGTTAGAAAGTCTTCGGAATAGAGATGTGGAAAATTAGGCTAAATACTAAGCTTTCTATTAAAGGTGCTTAATGCTATAATATTTTATTATGAATATTTTATCAGCATTTTTATTGACACTTATGCTTATATTTCCAGGTTGCGGTGGAAGTAGCAGTGGAAGTGATAGCAATGCAGATACTTCAGAATATTTACGTGTTTCTTTGACCTCTAGGGCGAGTACTTCGCCTGTTGATATAGAAAAGTATGTGGCACTGACCTTTTCATATACTCTTGATGAGACAACAGTGAATGCATCGTCTGTACATATTCTGGATGAAAATAATGTTCCTATTGCTGCTGCCTTAAAGGTTTCAGGTGAAAATATCAGCATTATTCCAAATGAGTTTTTTCTACCAAACATGCAATATACTATTGTTGTAACAATAGCTGTTGAAGATACATTAGGGCGTACTTTAGAGAATACCTTTACCTACACGTTTATAACGGCATCGCTTCCTGATCGTATACCACCTTCATTGATCTCTGTCACACCTGCTGTTGGTATTCAGGTACCACCGACCATAGCGGTCATTATGGAATTTGATGAGAATATAGCGGGTGATGTGGTATTACAGCTGGAAGAAGAGGGTGCAATACCTACCATAGTGAATGGAACAACGACGATAAGTAATAATACTTTGCGTTTTGTTCCTGAAGGTGATCTTGTTCAGGGTAGCAATTATACAGTAACCTTGCAGGGAACAGTGGAAGATCTTGTAGGAAATGCCTATAGCGGTCTTACAAGCTGGAATTTTTCTGTTACACCAGAGAATGATCTTATCGCCTCTTTATTGCTTTCTCTTACACCTGCTGATGGCGCAGAAGTATCTAAAACAACAGACATTGTTATGAAATTTAACGAGAATATAGTCGGTGATGGCGTATTGCTGCTAGAAGAAGAGGGGGCAATACCTACCATAGTGAATGGAACAACGACAATAAGCAATAATACTTTGCGTTTTGTTCCTGAAGGTGATCTTGTTCAGGGTAGCAATTATACAGTAACCTTGCAGGGAACAGTGGAAGATCTTGCAGGAAATGTCTATAGTGGTCTGACAAACTGGAATTTTTCTATTATTCCTGTATCTGATCTGAGGGTGGTGGGAGTTAGTTATTCTGGAAAAACAATCCATATTGAGTTCTCTGAAGATTTAAATACATCTACTGTCAGTGAAAGTGACTTTGCTATTAATGATGGTTTGATAACCTTTGATCATCTGATCATGTTAGATGAGCACACAGTGAAGTTTGTTGCAGACTCAGCAATAAATGGTGATGAAACTATTAGTGTTTCGGGAACGATTGAAGATATCTATGGAAACAAACATAATGATGGTATTGATGCCATCTATACTTTGAGTGAATCAATATGAAAAAAGTAGTTACTGTATTACTACTGTCACCTGTGATACTTTTCGCAGGTATGGTGGAAATGCAAACTTTATATGATCAGAAGAAGTATGACCAGGTCATTACTGAGGCACAAAAAAGTACAGCAGAATATGGAAATGCCAAACTTCATCTTTTATGGGCAAAAAGTGCTGAAGCTCTGGGTAAAGATGCAATAGCAATGAGTGCTTATGAGCGGGTACTTCTGATAAACCCTGATAATACTGAAGTACGTGTGCATTTAGCAATGGTTTATACTGATACAGGTCGTCATCAACTGGCAGAGGAAATGTCAAAAAGTACAGAAAATTATCAACTGACTCCATCACAGCGTATGTCATTGGACAGACTTGAAAAAGATGACTTACAGCAGTTTAAAGCATCAGCAAGCATTGCTATGGGATATGATTCCAATATCAATGTCAGTCCGGATGATCTAAATCTTCCAGAATTTGGGGAAGAGATAGATACGTTGTTCACACAGTTTCAGGCTAACTTGAGTTATATTCATGAGCTAGATGAAAAAGGTGGCTGGTATCTACGTAGTGACGCTGACATTTTTTATCAAAATAATGCTGATGCAAGTTATTACAACCTTTTTGTCGGTTCGGCTAATATCGGTTTGGGATATAGTAATGATACTTATGATGCCTTGCTACCTGTCAGTTACGGACGCTTGAACTACTTAGACCGTGATCTACTGGAAAGTTTCAGTATGGATCCTCGAATAAACATTACACTCTCTAAAGAATTGATCGGAAATATCAATGCAAGATATACGCAGCGCAGTTATTTGCAAGAAGCGGATAAGAACCGCGATGATACTGTAAGCGGTATCGGTTTGGGGCTTTATTGGTTTGTTGAAAATAATTTTGTTTATATCAGTACAAATTATGACAACTACGATGCTAAAGACAATAATAGTTTGCGTTTTACCAATAAAGAGACAACGAGAGTTACTATGGGTATGAATTACCATGTAAAAGAGTGGTTCATCACTAGGTTCGATTATCAATATCGTTATGCAAAGTATGATGACCTTATTGATAGTGATGTAAATAAGCGCAGTGATGATTATCACCAGACAGAGTTAAAAGTGAGTCGTATGCTTAGTGATACGGTGGAAGGATTGCTTCTTTATCGTTATGCTAAGAACAATTCAAACTATGAATTGGCAGAGTATGACAAAGATGTTGTTATGTTCGGTATTAAATATAATTTTTAAGGATTAAAAATGCGAATTTTATTTTTTATGTTAATGGTAACAGCTTTTGTATGGTCAAATATTGGGTATGTAGGTGCCTTTAAAGGGTCTGCAACCATTGCACGTAGCAGTAGCACTTTAGATGTTAAAAACGGAATGTCTTTAAAGGTAAAAGATAAGATCATGACTTCGGCGAAATCAAGGGTACAGGTGATATTAAATGATAATACGGTTGTAACGATAGGATCCAATTCTACTTTTACTTTTGATGCCTATAAATTTGGTACAAAAGATGACAGTGAAATAAAAATGCATATTGAGCGTGGTTTTTTCCGTTCAGTTACAGGAAAGATCGGTCAATTGGCACCTGAACGTTTCAAGGTGAAGACCGTTTCCGCAACAATTGGGATACGAGGTACTGATTTTTCTGCTCAAGTATCTGAAGATAAAGAAACGATCACATGTTATAAGGGAAAAGTGGATGTCTTTGTTAACAATACTTCTTTTACAGTTGATGCCGGTATGCTGATGGATCTCGTTCATGGACAAGTTGAACTCAAAAAAATCTCATATGATAGGAACAAAAAAGAGATGGGTAATCATAAAGTATTAACGAATCAACTTTCAGACATCAGCCAACAGGAAATTCAGTCTAAGGTCGATGTACCTCTGAATGAACCGACTGTTGAGTTTCCAGATCGATAAATAACAAAACGATAAAATATATCTCAGTATTTTGTTTATTTATCATAAAGGATAAGAGATGTCTGAATACATAAAATGGTTCAATGAACTAACGATCAATGATGTTGACCTTGTGGGTGGGAAAAATGCCTCTTTGGGTGAGATGTATCAAAATCTTACACAAGAGGGTATACATATACCCAATGGTTTTGCTATTACGTCAGAGGCTTACCGTCATATTTTAGATAACAACGATATTTGGAAAAAGTTAGCGAATGCACTTGATGATCTTGATCCTGATGATGTAGCACAGTTGCAAGAGAGAGGGCGGATCTGTAGAGATCTTATCTATGACTGTAAATTATCTGATGCACTGTCAGAACAGATCAAAGAAGGATATGAAGCACTGAAGATCGAATATGGTGAGGATGTTACTTTGGCAGTAAGAAGTTCGGCTACAGCGGAAGACTCTCCTGAAGCTTCTTTTGCCGGACAGAATGACTCATACTTGAACATTGGTGATCTTGATGCACTTTTA
>JAUVCL010000015.1 GCA_030595845.1 Campylobacterota bacterium | reverse complement strand
ATTCTTGCCTCTTCAATCCATGCACTAACTCCTGCTCCAACTCCAAACGTCTTTGTATGTTGACGGAGAGTTGTTCAGTGTAAAATGCATAGGTATCACCACCATTGTCTTTAGCGTGATACATCGCAGAGTCTGCATGTTTAAGCAGCATACTTTTACTCTGACCATCATCAGGGTATTTTGCGATCCCTATACTCGCAGTTGTATTTAAACTATATTCTCTTATATGTATAGGCTCTCGTATAACAGAAGCAATTTCGGCCACTAAAACATCAATCGCATCCATATTATTCTCATTCTCAATAATGGAGACAAACTCATCTCCACCTATACGTGCAAGAAGATTTTCTTTACCAACTATTTTACCAATACGATCAGCAAGAACAATAAGCATTTCATCACCAACATCATGACCCAAAGTATCATTGATCACTTTAAATCGATCAAGGTCTATAAATAAGACGATAAATTTCTTCTTACTCTTGTGTTTTTTATCTATCAGTTCACTTATATAACGCTCAAACTCTGCTCTGTTGGGAAGTTTTGTCAAAGTGTCATGATACGCCAAGTAAGATACTTCTGCTCTATTTCTAAGTACTTTTAAGTACGTATGTACTAATACGATTAAAATAATGAGTGCAAATATAAAAAATGCCAGTCCTATCATCTCTTCTGTTTGCTTATTACGTTGCGATTCATACTCTAAAAGTATACTCAGTGAACCAATAGTATCATCCAGTGCCAATGCTTCATTCTCTTTTAAAAGTCTGTTTAACAATCCTACATCTTTTAAAATCTGTTTACTATGCCTATAAAAATAATCAAGGTCTTCATCTACTGAACGATGTAAATATAAGCTGACCAGATCATCTTCTATATGTAATGCTCCCAAGTCTTTACCTATGAAGATCTGCCCTATTTTAAATAAAATGTCTCCGAGTAACTTTTCAATCTGAATATTTCCATTACCGCTTCGCTCCAGTGAGTTTTGTAATTCATATAAATAATAAACAGCACTTGTAATTCTTGCATTTAACGTTTTAAAACTTTCAACCAAGTCTGTTTTCATGTCATATTGGGTACTGATCTGTTTCAAGAGTGTACTCACCTCAGCACTAAATACCTCATGCATTTTATTCTCTTGAAGTGCAAGTAATTCTCTGTCAAACTGTTTTGTGATCTCTGTGATTTGATCATTATCCAAATAACGATAGGAACGCATCAAAGTATTATCAATCTCTTGATTGTAACTCTGCAGTTTTACAACACCTATAATGTATTGATCATTGTTCTTGATATTGGTATTAACATTTTGTAAATAGTAAAAGAGAAGTGCAAGTGAAAAAATAAAAAATAACAGAAGTATCATAACACCATCAACACGTTTTCCAATAAAACTATTGATACCGGACATTCATATCCTTTACTATCTCTGGTAATTCTCCCGTCAGTGTATTCAGAAAATCTACAATACGATGAAGATCATCCTTGTCCATAGGACGGCCCAACTGATATTTTGTCATAATGTTAACTGCTTCTTCCAATGTTTTGGCACGTCCATCATGCATATAAGGAGCGGTCAGTGCAATATTTCTTAAAGAAGGTACCTTAAAAACATATTTATCTTCTTCTCTGTGTGTCGTATTATAACGTCCAAGTTCTTCACTTTTTGCATCTTCATAAATACCAAATTTATTATAGAGATTACCTCCTATATTGATACCATTGTGACAGGAGATACACCCTTTTGTTTTAAATAATCTATAGCCTTCAAGCTCATGCATATTCAACGCCTTGGCATCACCATTTAAATACCTGTCAAAAGGTGAATTGGGTGTAATAAGTGTTTTTTCAAATTCAGCTAATACTTCAGCCAAATTGTCTTCCGTAATGCCATCTTCATAGAGTGCATCAAACAAAGCAGGATACACCTTACTCTCTTTCAGCTCTCGTAAGACAACCGGCATTGAATTACCCATTTCAACAGGGTTGATAATAGGATTGAGAGCCTGTTCTTTAAGGTTCTTGGCACGCCCATCCCAAAACTGTCTGAAGTTATACACAGAGTTGTAGACAGTCGGTACATTAAAGAGCCCCAACTGCCCTTCTATACCTTTTGTATAAGCAATAGTATCTGCCCCATTATGCAGTAAATTATGACAACTCATACACGAAAGCGTTTTGTCTTTTGACAGTATGGGATCTAAAAAAAGTTTTTTCCCTAATTGCACTTTTTTAGCATCCACTTTCAAACCTACAGGGATGGGAACCAATTCCGCTGCAAAAAGTACTGATGAGATGAAAAAAAATACTAGTGTAAAAACAAAGCAGTTTTTTTTCATCCCTTTAGACTCCATTATTAAAGTTCTATACAGGTTCCCACACCTGAACTTGTTAAAATCTCAAGTAATAAAGAGTGCTCAACACGTCCGTCTATAATATGTGCTTTTTTTACACCGCCACGAAGTGCTTCAATACAGGCATCAACTTTAGGAACCATGCCTCCGTGTATAGTGCCATCGGCCTTCAATGCTTCTGTTTTTTCAATACTTAAGTTGGTAATGAGTTCCATCTCTTTATTCAATACACCAGGAGTGTCTGTTAAAAAAAGTACTTTACGTGCTGCCATAGCCACAGCTATCTTAGATGCTGCGAGGTCTGCATTGATATTAAATCCAGGGTGCCCCATAGTACTGCTTCCTGCAATAGGTGCAATGACAGGAACCGCACCATCTTCAATGATATTGTTCACTATCTCAGGATCGACATGTTCTATGGTTCCCGTGTACCCAAAGTTATCAAAATCTTTCGGTAACCCTTTTAAGAACCCGCCATCTTTACCTGAAATACCAATTGCTTTAGATCCATGATTATCAAGTAAAGAGACGATCTCTTTGTTGATACTCCCCGAGAGTACCATTTCAGCGATACGCATGACCTCTTTTGTGGTAACACGCTGTCCATCTACAAACTCTGTACCTATATTTAAAGCCGAAAGCATATCGGTAATGCTTTTACCCCCACCGTGTACCACTATAGGCTTCATACCCACTAAATGTAAGAGTACAATATCTTGAGCAAATTGTTCTTTCAGTATATCACTTGTCTGAGCAGAACCACCATACTTAATAACGATCTTTTCATTGGAAAAACGTTTAATATACGGTAACGCTTCGAGTAGCGTTTTAACTACTTCTATATTATCTCTCACGTTTATATCCTTTAATGTATGATTCTATTTTTGTGATTATATCATTATTTATCGTTAGTTTCAGTTTCATTTCAGAAAGTGGAATATCGATCCCGTCAAGTTTTACTTTATCTTTTGATGTGCATAACAGACTGTTGGCTTCATGTTTATTGACATAGTTTAAAATCGCTTCTTCGTCAAAATAAGCATGATCTTCCAAATACATTTTAGCCAACACATTTTGAGGCAAATACCTGTCAAGTCTTTGAGGATTTGAAATAGCTGTCAACAATACCATACGCTCTGTAGCATCCACTATCTCTACCACTCTCTCAAAATCTCTCTCTTCTTTTAACACTGTGTTTGCAACTCTCTTGCTAAACCAAAACTCTCTAAATGCTCCGGCAGGAAACGGTAAATAGTTTTTAATGCTTGCCGGTTCTAAAAGTATCTCGTATTTTTTTATCTCTACACGGTTAAACCCGTCATCCAAGATGATCAGTTTTGCCCCCTGGCTTTTAGCCAGTGCAATAGCTTGATGTCTATCTTCACTCACGATAACAGATGACTTAGGCAGTGATTGTGCCATGAGCATAGGTTCATCTCCACTCTGTTTTACATCCACAAGTATCTCTCCATTACGGCTTACTTCAACTAAACCACGACTTAAGCGTCCATAACCACGAGAGATGACAGTAACGCCTTCAAACTTGGAAGCCAAAGCAATCACAAAAGGTGTTTTACCGGAACCTCCCACCATAAGGTTCCCTACAGAGACTATAGGAAGACCAAACTCTTTTGCTGATGTCAGTACTCTGCGAATGAACATCCCGGTACCATAAAGTAATGACAGGGGAGCCAAAATGACAATAAGCGGATAATGATACCATTGTGGTGTAAAGAACATCGTTTCAAAAAAATGTTTCACTCACAGACCTTTGCACCAAGTTTTTTAATTTCAGCACAACTAAACCCTGCTTCTTTTCTGGCTTCTACATTAACATGTGGTCTGTGTTTAGAAAGAAGACCATAACGTTCAAGTATTTCAAAATAGACAGAGACATCTTTCCCCTCTTTTTCACAAAGAGTTTTAAACCACTTGTCCCCTTTTAGCACATGATCTATCTCTTCTTCATAAATAATATTCAGTGTTTCAATCAGTTTTGCAATGGCCGGGATCTTACGTTTATTATCGAGCTTTTTAATGATCTGAGGACTCACATCAAGTCCTGATGCTTCAAAATAACGAGGTACTATCGCCATGCGATCCAGTATATTGGCAGCCGTATTGTTTGCAGCATCAAAAAGTCCACAATGCACAGGAAAATCACCATAAGAAAACCCAAGTTCATCAAGTAGTGCATCAAGCATTTTAAAATGACGTATTTCATCACTGGCAACTTCAAGCCAGTCAACTTTATATTCTCTCGACATATGGGGATAACGATAGACGGCATCAAGTGCCAGATCAATAGCAGAAAATTCTATATGTGCAATAGAATGCACCAAAGTCGCCAAGCCCTCAGACGTATCAAAATCCTTGCGTGTTCGCAACTCTTTTGGTGCAACTATCGTACACTTGTTTGCATAGGATGGCTGAGAAAAGATCACAGGAACAAAGTCTTCCTCTACACTAACTTCATTTTGGCTACAATACGCCAAACACTGGGCAGTCAACTTTTCTTTTATGAGAATGTCATCACTAATAATGGCTGTTTCTATAACTGTGTAAATATTCATAAGGAATTATATAGTAGACTTCTTTTAAAACTCATGGAGTGAGAAATTTTTTAGAGTGTATTAGCTATAAAAGATTTATCTTTCATAATTTTAAAAGAAGGCTACTAAACATGCAAATCAAAATCCAACCTATGGGTGCAACCCAAACAAACTGTTATATAGCGACTATTGAAGGAAAAGATTTCATCATCGA
Organism: Campylobacterota bacterium; assembly: GCA_030595845.1. Taxonomy (GTDB): domain Bacteria; phylum Campylobacterota; class Campylobacteria; order Campylobacterales; family Sulfurovaceae; genus Sulfurovum. The sequence continues at coordinate 14,798 of JAUVCL010000015.1, read as the reverse complement.
TCCAGGAATGGGAGCCACAAAATGGGTGCTGGACAATGTCAGCAATCCCGTAGCCATACTCAACACACATGGACACTTTGATCATGTATGGTCAAACCAGGCAGTACAAGATGCTCTCCACATACCCATTTACTGCCCAAAAGGGGATACCTTTATGTTGCAAGACTGTCCTCTTGGTCAGCCTGTACCTCCCAGTGAGGCAGACTTTGAAATAGTAGGAGATCAAACACTTACACTCGAAGGTGTCGAAATAAAATTTCTTCATTTTCCAGGACATACCCCCGGATGTAGTATTATACAAATAGAAGATGTCTGGTTCTCCGGTGATTTTCTTTTTCAACAATCCATAGGAAGATGGGATTTTCCTTTTTCAAGCGGAGAAGCCATGGTTAAAAGTTTAGAAAAGGCCATGACCTTGGAAGGAGATTATACTGTTTACCCGGGTCACGGAATGACTACTACACTCAAAGCAGAACAGAAAGTCATGCCTTACTGGATAGACCAAGTTAAAAGAACAATTTAACCTTCTAAGACATGCTTATTTAAAACAAAGGTAGTAAAACTACCTTCAAATACAAGCTTTTCATTGACAAAAGCTTGTACTTGAACTTCTCTCTTCTTTCTTTTTACATTTATGACATTCGCTTTACATAAGACCACATCCCCTACTTTTACAGGAGCCGTAAATTTTGAACTTACTGAGCCAAGTACAACATAAGGGTCATTCACCGCAGTCATAGCTACATAATCTGCCGCGCCAAAGACAAAGCCTCCATGAACTAAGCCTCTACTATCTACAGACATCCGTTGTGTTGTATGAAGGAGTACTTCTGCATAATCAACTTGAAGTTTTATAACTTTTCCACAAAGTGAGGTATCGATCTCTAGATGGGTATTTACTTCTACCATACTATTTACCTCCTGCGCACTTACCTGCAGCACATTTCCCAGCTTCACACTTCATGGTAGCACCAAACGGTTTTGCTTCGCTTGCTTTAGGTGCAGGTTCAAATGCACCTTCTGTATAGAGTATGTAAGTAAAGAGTAGTCCAAGTACTGCCACAATAGCAAATACAGAGATAAAGAATTTTTTCATAAGTTAACCTTCTTAAATAATGAAAGAATTATAGCAAAAGAAATACTGATATGTAAAAGGGGGAGAAGATAAAGCGTACTAGCCTCTCTAAAAAAGAAGAGAGGCTATATTAAGATGTATTTTAGTAAGAAAACTTGTACCCACGTCTACGAACGGTATGTATCACTTGAAAACCAAGAATACTCTTCAAACGTTTACGTATCTGGTTGATCGCAACCTCAACCGTATTATCACTCACATACTCTGGTTCTTCCCAAAGTGCATTAATGATCTCATCTTTTGAAAATACTCTTTGTTTACGGAGTGCAAGGTATGCCAAGATATCAAATGTTTTACCATTTAAAGAGACGATCTTTTCATCATACTCTATTTTCTTGTTCGCAATGTCAATCACTAGTTTTTCAATCGTAACCTGTGTGCCGAAAAGATGTCTCATATTGGCTAACACTCTTGCGGCTATAAGATCAGGGTGCTCACAATGCTCATAGATCACATCATCTACACCAAGCGCATAAAAAGCAGCTTGCTGATTAAGATTACTTGTCAATATCATGATCTTTGTTTCACTCTTTTTCTTTTTTACTTCATTGACATAACGTTCAAGTGAATACTTGACACCTTCATCAACAATAATAACAAGTTCGTAGTGTCTAAAGTCCGTAAAATTTGTTGCATCATATATATCTTTTGCATTATCAACAATACAAATAAAATAATTATCTAATTCTTTTTCAAGTTCCTTAACGTATTCATCGCCGAAACCTACAGTTAATATTCTCATTTATTTCCAATCAATGGAAAAGTAGCTAAATCTTAAAGTTTTTCCACTTTTCTCTTTTATTAGCGTATTTATAGCTAAATGTACCTTATTTAAAAATAAAACTAACTTTTTCTTTAGCATATTTATATGTAAAGTATATTAAAGAAATGTCAATTTAAACATTTTATGGCTTTTATATAAACTCTTTTAGGTGCAGGGTAGCCTTCTACCGTCTTTGTATCATCATTGGGATCTAGGAAATCTTCAAGACTTTGGGTATCTATCCACTCTGTTTTTCGTTGTTCATGCACTTCTGTCTTCATGGTTTCAAGTACTTCTACGGTTTCAAATCCTGCTCTGTGACACCAGTTCTTAAGGGCTGCGACCGTAGGAACAAAATAGATATTTGGGATCTTTGAGTAACGGTCTTTAGGCGTTAAACACATTTCACCCTCACCATTTATCATAAACGTATCTAAAATAAGCTCTCCACCCTTGTTAAGACCTTTAAAAAGAGATTTTAGCATTGCTACGGGATCAGATCTGTGATAGAGTACACCTAAACAAAAAAGCGTATCAAACTTGTGTTCATAAAACGCTACATGTTCTACACCCAAAAGTTCATACACAATATCAGACTTTACAAAATGATTGATAAATTGAAATTGTGAATAATAGATAGCAGAAGGGTCAAAACCTATGAGCTTTTTAGGTTGATGGGAGAGCATTCGAAATAAATAGTATCCATTGTTGCAGCCAATATCTCCTACAATTTTATCTTGAAGATCAAAATGTGGTTCAAGCAGATTGTATTTGATCTGGCTTTGCCATTCAGAGTCTATAAAAAGGTTGTTAAGTTGAAACGGCCCTTTACGCCAAGGCTTCATCAACAATGCCGTCTCTTTGATCTGCGCTGCATCTTCAGGACTCAAATTTTCTATCTGAACTTCAACCTTGTCTCCAAACTTAAGCTCAATATTTTCATACGCTTTGAGCTTTTTAATGGCTTCCTGATAGGGAATGATATTTTTCCATGTAAGCCATTTCTTTCGTTCTTCTCGTAATGTATCTAGGTTCATTTATTTTTTGATATACGCTTTTTTAATCACTTGTTTGAACATTGGCACATTATCACCTGGAGAAACAGATACATTTTCCATTTTTTGTACAACATTTTTCCCTTTAACCACTTCACCAAAGATGGTATGTTTTCCATTTAACCAACCGGTAGGAGCAAGTGTGATAAAGAACTGGCTTCCATTTGTAACGGGTCCTCTATTAGCCATAGCAAGTAAAAATGGTTTATCAAAAACAACATTGTTTGCAAACTCATCTTTAAAATCTTTTTTCCAAATTGACTCACCACCGCTACCTGTACCTGTAGGGTCACCACCTTGGATCATAAACCCTTTAATGATTCTATGAAAAATAAGTCCATTGTAGTATCCGTTTTTAACATGTGTGGTAAAATTCTCTACAGCCAATGGCGCCACTTTCGGGTACATTTTTAATTCTACTTTCCCTATATTCGTTTCAAGTACAACAATTATATCTTTAGTATATGCCTGAATACTCAATCCTAAAAACAACAACACCATTAATAATTTTTTCATCTTTTTTTCCTTTAAATATATTCTGAACATTATAACGATTTTAAAATTTACTTTGCATAATTAAACCCTCCAGGGTTCAATTTACGATAGTTATTTCGCGTAAGAGGTAGCCCGTACTTCTCTTATCACACTCACTTTTATCTCACCTGGATACTGTACTTTTTTCTGTATCTCTTTGGCTATTTCATTGCTTAAAAGTACTGCTTCATTATCTGACATTTTTTGTGCATTAACGATCACCCGTATCTCTCTCCCTGCATTGATCGCATATGCTTGGTTTACATAGGATTTACTCAATGCGATGTCTTCTACTTCTTTTACACGTTTGGTAAAACTTTCAAGCACTTCTCTTCTTGCTCCCGGTCGAGCGGCAGAGAGCTTATCTGCGGTACATACTGCTGCAGACTCTACAGAGTCAGGCTCTTCATGTCCATGATGGGCATAGATGGCATTGATGACAGTAGGATGTTCTCCATGTCTACGGCAAAGGTCTACCCCTATATCTACATGTGATCCACCCATATCTTGAGTCAGAGCTTTACCAATATCATGTAGTAAACCTGCACGCAGTGCCAACTTCTCATCTCCACCCATTTCTGCTGCCATCACACGTGCCAGTCTAGCAACTTCCAGAGTATGCGCCAGTGCATTCTGACCATAACTTGCTCTGTACTTCATACGACCTAGCAGTCTTATAAGCTCCTCATGCATAGGGAAAAGACCTAACTCTATGACTATATTTTCACCCTCTTCATAGGTTTTATCTTCAAATTCTGCTTCTACTTTTGCATGTACTTCTTCGATCCGTCCAGGATGAATACGTCCATCTTCCACAAGTATCTCTATAACCCGTGTGGCAATCGCCCTTCTATAAAGATTAAACGAACTCACCAATATCACTCCGGGTGTTTCATCGATCACAATATCAACCCCCAACAACATTTCAAGAGACTTGATATTACGCCCCTCTTTTCCGATGATACGCCCTTTATGCTCATCACTGGGTAAGGTAATGATATTAATAAGCCTTTCACCCGCAAACTCTCCGGCATAGCGTGTAGTCGCCTGAGCTAAAATATAATTGGCTTTTTTCTCACCCTCTTCTTTGGCTATCTGTTCATACTTGCGTACAATACCTGCAACATCTGCACGGCTCTGCTCTTCCACTTTTTCTAAGATATACGCTTTGGCTTCGTCTTTAGTCAAAGAAGCCACATTTTGCATTTTCTCTACAGTGAGCGCGATCGTTTCTTTTTTCTCTATTTCCAATTTTTCAAGATGTACTTCTTTCTCCAAAACCCTTTGTTCTAAAAGTTTAAGTGCCTCTTCCTCTGCTACAAACTCTTTTGTCTGCAAGATCAAAGTACGATTACGTTCATCTACTTTTGCTACACGTTTTTGGAATTCACCTTCAAGTTCAATCTCTTTTTCTTTGACTTTGATATGGGCTTCTTTAAGAAAGATATCTGCTTCATTCTCAATAGCTTTTGCTTTGGCCTTCGATTCTATTTCTATATGGGAAAAACTATTTTTAGCTACTTTCTTGGTCCAAAAGTAAGCTATAGCTGCTCCTGTGGATACCCCTGCAATACCTGCAATAATCACACTTAACATTATTAATCCTTCACGTCTAAGGCGTGAGTATCATGTCTGCCTTTACATCATAATGATCAGTTACAATCTCTTTTGCATAACACAATTCACGCGCAACAAAAACGACTTGTTTTATATTTTTTTTATTCTTTTCAAAAAATCGATCATACATACCCTTTCCAAATCCAACACGTCTATGTGTCACATCTACACCGACTATGGGTACTATGGCAATATCTATTTGTTTTTTTCTAAATTGTTTTGAATCTTTTGGTTCTTTAATACCAAACTTTTTTTGTAAGAGTGGTAGTCTATATTTTACCAATCTAAAACTTGCACCTTCCATAAATGGCACATAGAGATTTCTCTTTTCTTTTCGTAAACGCTGTATGAGCGGATACAAATTCACTTCCATCTCTAATGGCAGATAAAGCATCACATTTTGAGCATGACTTTGCACTATATGTGTATACAAAACACTTAAAACTTTTTTGTCTTTTGCATAACTCCCCAATGTAGAAGCTTTTCTTAATCGCTGTAAACAATCTCTTCTAAATGCTTTTTTTCTATCCTCTATTTTCATACCAATCCGTTATAATTTAATGCTCTTTAGCTATAATCGCTATACTAATTATAGCTAAAGGGACTGTGTGCATAAAATATCTGCTCTGCTTTTATCCATCATACTCATATCTTTGACAGGATGTGAAGATAAAAAACCTGATGAGACCCCTATAGCTATAGAAAATACGACTGAGTTCGTTTCCCAATCCCAAGATGATCCGGTCAGTGAAGAAAGGTTTAAAACCAACGCACAAACAAAGCCAAACGATGACAATACCCCACCCACAGCACCTTTTACTCCTATACCTGAGGTGATAACAGGGACAGATACCTTTATGCTTCTCAACACAAAAAGTAAAAGTCATAAAGTCACCCTCTCCAATGATCAAGTCATTTTTCAGCACAATAAAAAAGAAATTGTTTTGATCAACCTTTTTGCAACATGGTGCCCCCCTTGCATTGGGGAACTCGCCTACTTGAATAGCCTTCAAAAAAAGTACAGCAATGATCTTTTTATTGTGGGTGTCCTGACAAATGACTATATTGATACCCCATCATTAGAAAGCTTTATAGCCAAACATGAAATCAATTATTTTATCTCAAATTCTCCACATAACAATGCCTTTAGCGGGCGCCTAGCAACGACTTTAGATTTACCTCAAAATTTTTCCATACCGCTTATCGTAATGTATGTCGATGGAACATACTTTACACATTATGAAGGTGCTGTCCCGGTTGAAATGATAGAATACGATATAAAACAAGCACAAAAACAGTTAAAATTAAAATCTAACAAAAACTAAGGCTATACAAAATGTTCAATTTATTTAAAAAAGTATTGGGAAAGACCAATGATGCCATCAAAGATGTTGCACCCATTAAACGGAAGATCATACCCAAAGAAGAATTTGAAGATATTTTACTCGAAGCAGATGTACATTATGACCTTGTCGAGAGGATTTTAGAATCATTACCTGAAAAGATCAATAAGATCCAGGCCTTCAACTCACTTATCTCCGTATTTCAATATAAAGCTGACTTCAAAGAGAGTGATGCAAAACCTTTTGTCGAGATGATCATCGGTGTCAATGGTGCCGGGAAAACCACTACCATTTCAAAACTAGCGTATCATTATCAACAAGAAGGAAAAAAAGTCATACTGGGTGCAGGTGACACCTTTCGGGCTGCAGCCATAGAACAACTCACAAGATGGGCAGATAAATTGAACATTCCCATTATTGCAACACAACAGGGACATGATCCTTCAGCAGTTGTTTTTGATACCATCGCTTCAGCCAAAGCAAAAGATTTTGACAATATCATCATCGATACAGCAGGAAGACTGCATACACAAGCCAATCTCTCTGAAGAATTAAAGAAGATGATCCGTATTGCCCAAAAAGCCCAAGACGGGGCTCCTCACCGTAAAATACTTATACTTGATGGTACACAGGGAAGTTCATCTATCAACCAAGCCAAAGCATTTAATGATATGATTGGAATTGATGGTATTATTATTACCAAGCTTGACGGTACTGCCAAAGGGGGTTCTGTTCTGAGCATAGCAGATGAATTGAAAATGCCTATTTTTTATATAGGTACAGGCGAACAGCCCAAAGATCTTATAAAGTTCAAAGCCAATGAGTATATCAATACTATTTTAGACGAAATTTTTATTTAGAAAGGTTTTGCATGCGCACATATATACGCCTCTTTATCAATCTGCTTTTACCTCTTACCCTGCTTTTTACTGCCGCTTCAGTTGGCTATTTTACTTTTGATTACAGTTTATCTAAAGCTTTTAACCTGGGTATACTTTCAGGAGTGGTTATTGGGATAAGTATATCTTTGGTCATGGCTTTTCTACTTCTTATGTTTAGGAAAATTCCAAAGCGTGAAAAAGTACAAAAAGAGGAAAAGATAGACGCACCTATTCATGTAGAAACTGAAGCTGCACCTATACGTAAAGTAACTAAGGCCAAGAGACATCCTAAACAAGAAAACAGTCTCTCCAAAGAAATCAAATGTATGTTACTGATGGACAAAGAACTGACTTTTGACGTGATACTCAACGCACTCAAAAATCAAAAAGAGTGTACGCTATCGAAGAGTGATCCCAAAAAAGGAACGATGACCATTCAAACAAAAGATGGCATCATACAGACCACGATCACTGCACTGACCCAACACACATCTCAGATCATTTTACAAACCGAAGATAATGCCAAACAGATTAAAAACCTCATCTCTCAACTTAAAGAGAAAGAGCACTCATTTTTACAATACTAACTGACTTGATCTTCTAAAGAGAACATAGCCCTATAGGCTATCTCAAGATTTGTTCTGTCCTTGTAATCAATGATATCTCCTACTACAAGCGTCACTTCCTGTTCCAATTGTCTATCTTCCAAAGCATCTTTCAACGCTTTGTTAGCATCTGACTTGATATACAGAGGTAAGATAGGCAATCTGTTTTTCAGCGCGATAATACGAGAGCCTTCTTTGAAGGCAGTAAGTTGTTTGTCTGTTTTATTTCGTGTCCCTTCGGGGAAAATAAATATAGACTCACCACGCTTTACTGCTTCTTTAATATCTGAAAAAAAACCGCTCATTTGACTTTTCTCACGATCCAGTAAAATAGAGCCGGCATTACGCACAAACAGCCCAAAGAAAAATGAATTATAAAGTTCTTTTTTAGAGATCCACGGTCCAAATATCTCAGTATCTTTAAGCGCTACTTCTACGATAGGAGGGTCTATAATACTTTTATGATTAATGAGAACAAGAAACTGTCCCTCTTTTGGCAACTTTTCACTGTTCTCAACCTTCACTGTAATATGTAAGGTATCAAGCTGCGCTTTAGAGTAGCCTAGTCTCAGTCGTTTCTTCTCCATAGGATCATTTGTTTTCTTTAGTCTATAACCAAAACTATTTGTTAAGTAAAGACCGTAAATAGCCTGTTTAATTGCATTGAATGTCACTGTATGTCCTCCACCTATATAAGATTCAGATTATAACCAAAAGAGTTAAAAGTATAAAATATGTCAATTTGACATGTTTTTACATTAAATTAGAAAATTTGTTTACAATACAAACATAAGCAACAGGAGTAGTAAGATGGCAAAGAAAAAAACCTTATTTGAGTGTCAAGCATGTGGATTTCAATCCCCAAGATGGATGGGTAAGTGTACCTCATGTAATGAATGGGAAACCATGATAGAACTCACGACAGATCAAATCAAATTTTTAAAAGAAACCTCCGGTTCAAGTGCTTCGAATACAGTGCTTTCCAAAGCAAAACCAATTACACAGATAGAAGAAGACAACATTGTACGCTTTAGCTCAGGAAGTCAAGAACTTGACCTTGTGCTTGGAGGAGGTATCGTTCCTGGATCACTCACACTTATAGGAGGAAGTCCTGGTGTAGGGAAATCAACACTGTTACTCAAGATCGCAGGTAATTTGGCAAGCGTGGACAAAAAAGTACTGTATGTCTCAGGAGAAGAATCCGCAGGTCAAATTAAACTACGGGCAAACAGACTTGATGCAAACCATGACAACCTCTACCTTCTTCCCGAGATCAACCTAAGTTCTGTACTTTCAGAAATAACCAATCAAAACTATGAACTCATCGTCATTGACTCCATTCAAACACTCTACTCCGAGGAGACACCCTCTGCACCCGGTTCTGTGACACAGGTACGTACCATTACCTTTGACCTTATGCGTATCGCAAAATCTCTGCATATCCCTATCTTCATTATCGGACATATTACCAAAGACGGTTCTATCGCAGGACCAAGGGTACTTGAGCACATGGTCGATACTGTCTTATACTTCGAAGGGGATTCAAACTCTGATCTACGCCTCTTACGGGGATTTAAGAACCGTTTTGGTGCGACCAATGAAGTGGGTATCTTTGAGATGAATAAAGAAGGCTTGAATGATGCTAAATCCATGGCAGGAAAGTTCTTCAATAAAGAAAAACTCCAATCAGGTTCGGCACTCACGATCATCATGGAAGGAAGCCGTCCTATCATCGTAGAAGTACAAGCCCTGGTCTCTGAATCTTATGGACATGCGAAAAGATCTTCTACAGGCTTTGACAACAACAGACTCGGTATGCTTTTGGCCTTGCTAGAGAAAAAGCTTGACCTGCCTCTAGGTACTTATGATGTATTTATAAACATATCAGGGGGCATAAAAATCAATGAACCCTCTGCTGATCTCGCCATCATCGCCGCTATTTTAAGTTCTTACAGAAACAGAGAACTGAGCGCTGAAACGCTTTTCCTTGGAGAAGTAAGTCTTACCGGAGAGATACGGGAAGTATCTGGACTGACACAACGCCTAAAAGAGATGGAAACACAGGGATTTACAAAAGCAGTCATACCCAATAAACCACAAGAAAAAACAGGCATCAAATGTTTTGTTGCAGATGAAGTCTCTAAAGTAGTTGAATGGATGTAATTGAACACCTAGGTTACTCAGAGGGTTCAATGGCTATAATACTTTTATGAAAATAGGAACAGATATTATACAGATCAGCCGCATAGAAAAATCATTAGTAAAATTTGGTGATAAATTTAAACAACGATTTTTACACCCTGAGGAAATACAGATCGTTCAAAAAACAGAATCGATTGCAGGTTTTTGGGCTGCAAAAGAAGCCATAGCCAAGGCACTTGGATGTGGTATCGGATCTGAACTGTCATTTCATGATATTATCATCAGCAAAAATCAGAAGGGTGCACCTATTTTTACACTCACGCAAGAGGCACAAAAAGTACACAAGATCCAAATATCTTCACTCTCTATCAGCCACGATGGTGGTTTTGCCATCGCTGTTGTAGCAATCATGCTAGAAATAGAACCCTCTTAAAATTTAATCAATATTTTATTGTAATTTTTTGTAGATTATATTACAATAGACCCATATAAATAACAATTTAAAAATAAGGCATACGATGAAATATATAGGCATTTCACTCATAACATTCATCCTCTTAGCAGGATGTGCATCAAATAATACTCCACCAGTCAAGAAACAGGTTACCTCAACAGATAAAGATCTCAACAAGGTCACCACACCCCCTCCTTCGCCAGAATATAAAGGAGAGCTAAAAGAAGTAGAAGATACAAATTACTCTTCAGCATACATGTATCCGGAAGATAGCGTCAAAAAAGAAAAAGTTGTAGAGCCTACCCAGATAACACCTTTAGCCACAGACAGCGCTATGAATAAAGAAGAATGTATCGCGATGATCAGCCAGGAAAAGTTTGATAAATACGCAGCGATGTTTGGCAGTGAAACTGCATCGATCAAACGATGCAATATGATAAAAGCGATGAACCAGTAGTCACCCTACTTTTTAAAATGTATGAGTTTAAATCTATCCCCCATCATTGTGGGTGATATGAGTGTTTTGATCTTATCTGCCTCACTTGCATATCTTTTCTCGGTAGTTTGTTTAGAAAACTGTTCAAGTATATCAATAATGCCAAAACGAATAAGCGCACGAGCCTGTGTTTCATAAAACAACTCTTCAAACCCTGCATCCGTAAATGCTTCACTCACATGTCCAAAGTTAACATCATAGGTGATATCATCTTTTTTATAAGACTCTGAAAGGTTAAGCGCTTCATCAAACAGTGGAAAAGTCTCATGCGTTCTATAGACACGTATGGAGAAGTCATTACGCACATATTTTTCACCATAGTCAAATGTGACAAAATCACAATGTGCTATCCCTTTAGCCATATCAACTGCAAACTCTTCATATCCTACAGCTACTTCACCCTGTGTTAGACGGTGTGTTTTTGCCCAAGACAACATCTCTTGTGGAGCTTCTTCCCACTCTATCTTATGGGCATCTACCAACGCAATTTTTTCATCTTTTAAAAGCTCACAGGGAAAGGAATCAAAAATCTCATTGGCAATGATAAAAGCATAGCTTGCCTCTACCTCAGCGATGTCTTTAAAATGTGTCACTTGGACATCATCTCCAAAACGTTCTTTGATGTACACCAATTGTTCTTTTTGTACTTCAGGTTGACGCTCTACTATGCCAAATTTCAATGTTTTAACCAAAGAAGGATCACAGGTGTAAAGCCACTGTATCATGTCACAGAGCAGGTATCCTTGGTGTGCACCAATTTCTATAAGCCAGCCGTTTTTGTCTACACTGCCCTCTTTTAAAAGTCCATAAAAATAGTTGGCGATACTCGCCCCAAAAAAACTGCTGGCACTGACAGCCGTATAAAAGTCTCCTGATTTCCCTATCGCCTTAAACGTTTTATAGTACCCTTCTTTGCCATAAAGCCATAAATTCATATAGTCACTAAAGTACATTTTCCACCCGTACATAAAGTTTTAACAATTGCACTTGCTTGTCGATCTTAAAGATCTGTTGATCGATCTTCCTTATTTGTAAAGAGTTATGCATAATATCAGCATCTAAAGAAGTCTTTTCTCCTGCCTGTGCAAGATTTTTGGTAAGACGAAAAAGATTTTTATATACTTGCTCATCTTTTTTAGCCAATATGATCTTTTTATCCAAAATACCCAAACTATTATGTATCCAGTCGTACTCTTCATCCACGGTATCTTTTCTGTCCAGTACTTCAACTGCTGCTCTAAGCTTATCTACTTTACTCGCTTCAATATCGCTCAACGAATTAATATCGATAGGCATTGAAACAGAAAAACCATACGTATAATACTTCTCCTGAATCGTTGGATTAAAGAAAAGAGGGTTAAGATCTCCATCTGTGTATTGTCCCTGTAAAGAGACAGTAGGAAGATACTTTGCCCAAGTTACTTTTTCATTATAATCTGACTGCTCCGCACGTAATATGTCTCTTTTTAATTCCAGGTTTCCATCACTGTAGTGTGCTTTGCTTATTAACTTGAGTTTTGGGAGACGCAAACTTTTAGGGTTTTTATCACTTAAGAGTGAAAATCTTTGTTTTAACTCCATATAATTCAATTGCAGTTGTAAAAGAGCCGTTTCATCCTGACTTCTTTTTAAAATAGCTTGATCTAAAAAACTGCTATCCAACACACCAGCATCATAACTGTCACGTTTTTGTCGAATATCTATAATGTCATTTTTGATCTGATACTTCAGTTTTTTCTCTTCTAACTTTGTTTTTTTTAAGTTAAAAAGAATGGAGACAGCATCACCGATCATTTGACGTTTCTGAAGTGTTATCTCGGTGATGTTCGCAGCACGTAGTGCCTGTGAATACTTAATACCATAATAAATCCCACCTGATCTGAAGATAGGCTGATCTACTATGACAGAGTAGTTTCCTGTTTTTACAGTCCGGTTTATAAACTGCGTAGAGTAGTTTTTTCTATACTGCAATACTATAGGGTTCACCCAAGAACGTGAAAGCTGATCACTCTCAAGTTCATTACTCTGAAACTGATACTCAAAGAGTAATGATTTATTGTCAGAAAGTATATTTCCTAACTCGTCTCCATGCAATAACGATGCAAATAATAAACTACAGAGTACTAATGACTTTTTCAAAACGTTTAAATCCTTCATCTATTTCATTTTTTGAGATCGTGATACTTGGAAGGAAACGAACAGTATTTCGCCCTGCTTTCAAAATAATAAGCCCCTCTTGCATGGCATTTTTTATAATGCTACCTTGAATTTCAGCACTTTTAGCACGAAGTCCACGCATTAAACCCAATCCTACTTCTTTATCGAACAAATGATTATATTTTGAAACGATATCTTCAAGTTTTTGTGAAAAATAGATCAGTGTCTCATCTATATTTCCAGACTCATAGAGAGGGTACAATACTTCCAATACCGCAAGTCCAGCAGCTGAGCTCAAGTAGTTACCTCCAAAAGTACTCCCATGATCTCCTGCTACCAATATCTCTTTATGTTTTGTCATCACCGCACCGATAGGCACACCTCCGCCAAGTCCTTTTGCAAGCGTAATAATGTCTGGTTCTATCTCATACAAATTTGAAGCCAAAAATTCCCCCGTTCTATAGACACCTGTTTGTACCTCATCAACGATAAGTAAAATACCTTCACTTTTCAAATGCGCTGCAAGTTTTTGTATCTCCTCTTTTTCAAAAGGCTGCACACCACCCTCACCCTGTACAAGCTCTATAAGTACAGCAATCGTTTCATCGTCTATGGCTTTATAGACATCTTCTATAGACTTCTCATAAGAAAAGCCATCCGGATATGGTGAAAAGTGTGGCGTATGAAAACTCTCTTGTCCTGTAGCCTTTACTGTAGTAATGGTACGACCGTGAAAAGAGTGTTCTAAAGTAATAACTTTATAACGCTTGTTATCAAACTTCGTTTCCCCATACTTACGTGCTATCTTTATAGCCCCTTCATTTGCCTCTGCACCTGAGTTTGCAAAAAAGATACCCATGTCATAACCAGAAAGCTCTACTATCTTTTGTGCTAACTTTGCCTGTGGTTCTATCACCTGCAAGTTAGAGATATGAATAATGTTTTTAGCCTGTTCACACAATGCAGAAGTCAAAATATCATTTCCATGCCCCACAGAGTTCACACCTATACCAGAAGCAAAATCAATGTAGTCTTTCCCATTTTCATCATAAAGTGTTGAGCCTATGCCCTTTACAAAATTCGTGTAATCACGTGCATATGTTTGCAATACATATTGTTTATCTTGTTGTTCTAAAGTCATATTTATATCCATGTTAAATTATTGCTCTTATTATAGCAAAGTGTTACCCAAATATCGAAGGTATAAGTTTGATGGAATATTACACATAGACTACCTGAATGGTTTTGCTGTTTTCATAAATTTTGAATTAACACCACTCCAAGCAGCCCAAGCAGTCCAACCCGTGCTTAAGTATTTTAAATATGACAATGTACATATAGAACTTGATCCAGAGTATCAAGTGTATGGCTGAAATGTTCGTCCGGGTAAGGTCATCGGTCATATCACAGGTCGGGACATCAATTATCAATGATTTTGAACTCTGTGAAAACCTTATAAAGTTTTAATATATTGATTTAAACTTCACTATTTCAAACTTTTTCTTTATTGTTGAAATAAGACTTTGTGACACAAACTAAAAAAATAATAATGAATACAAGTCCTATAAAATGTTCGATCTTTTCAATTTTTCCAAAAACTTGTTCTGCTCCTGTAC
>JAUVCL010000170.1 GCA_030595845.1 Campylobacterota bacterium | reverse complement strand
TAATGGTATAGGAATGAGTGAAGCGGATCTTATGGATCACCTTGGGACTATTGCTAAGTCTGGTACGAAAGCATTTATGGAAAATCTTACAGGTGATGCAGCAAAAGATTCTAACCTTATAGGTCAGTTTGGTGTGGGTTTTTATTCTGTGTTTATGGTTGCTGATCATGTGGATGTTATCTCTAAAAAAGCAGGTGAAGAACAAGCGTATATGTTTTCTACGGATGGTACGGGTGAGTATGAAGTAAAACCTGTGACAAAAGAGGAACATGGTACGATCATTTACATCAAACTCAAAGAAGAAGAAAAAGAATTTTTAGATAAGGCTAGAATACAAGAGATAGTGAAGAAATACTCTAACCATATTGCCTACCCAATCATGATGAATTTCAAGGAAGAAGAGACTGAAGGTGAAGGTGATGATGCTACGACTAAAATGGTCAGTAAAACAGAGCAGGCAAATGCTGCTACAGCACTCTGGACACTCTCTAAGTCTGAACTTAAGAAAGAGGACTATACAGAGTTTTATCAAAGCATTGGTCATGACAGTGAAGAGCCATTAACCTATTTACATAACAGAGTGGAAGGTTCACTAGAGTTTACAACACTGTTTTATATTCCTAAAAAAGCACCTATGGATATGTATAGACCTGACTATACTCCAGGTGTGAAACTCTATGTAAAACGTGTCTTTATTACAGATGATAACAAAGAGTTGTTACCATCGTATTTACGTTTTGTGAAAGGGATTATGGATTCAGAAGACTTGCCGCTTAACGTAAGTCGTGAGTTACTTCAAGACAATAAAATTTTGGCGAACATGAAACAACACTCAGTCAAGAAGATTCTTCAGGCGATCAAAAAGCTTAACGATGAAGATTCAAGTACCTTTGTTTCACAATATAACAGAATGATGAAAGAGGGGGTTTACACAGATCATGTCAATAAAGACCTTTTACTTGATATTGTAAAATACAAGTCTTCGACTGAAGAGGGCTTAGTAAGTTTTGAATCGTATGTAAGCCGTGGTGATTCTGAAAAGAAAGAGATCTACTATATCACTGGAGAAGATGAAAAAGTACTTAGAAACTCACCTTTACTTGAGGCATACAATAAAGCAAATATTGAAGTATTGATCATGGATGATAAAGAGGTAGACAGCATCGTTACTCCGATGATAGGAACTTATAAAGAGTGGGCGTTAAAAGATATCACTACCATTGATGCTCCTGATTCTAAAACAGAAGAAGAAAAAGAGGAAGTAGCTAAAGAGTTTAAAGTCCTGACAGATAAGATCAAAGAGGTTTTAGGTACAGAGGTAAAAGAGGTAAAAACATCAACAAGACTTACTTCAAGTCCATCATGTGTTCTTAAAGACCCTAACGATCCTATGGCTGCAATGGCACAAGTGTTTGCACAAATGGGAGAAGAGATGCCACAAGCACCTTTAATTTTAGAGATCAATCCTGAGCATGAGATGGTTAAAAAGTTAGATGTTTTGAATGATGATGCACTCTTTAATGATGTGGCATGGATACTTCTTGATTCTGCGAAAATTTCAGAGGGACTAGAGCCTAAAGATAAAGGGGCATTTGCTTCACGTATCGCTAATTTAGCTACGAGGGCACTCTAAACGATGTCACTCCCTTTTGAAGAACTGCTTGTTTTTGCACTCCTTCTTTTAGGGGTGGTAGGGATCTATTATGTACTTAAACTTCATTATGTCTTTGCATTTGGTCTCGTTAAAAAAACCAGTATCTCTGAAGAGAAAAAACAAAAAATTGAGAAAATTAAAATCTATGTATTTACTTTTTTGAAAGTTTTGTTACTGGTAGGGCTTGTAAGTGTGTTTGTCTTTGGTACAGGGGTACTCATGGATGGCATGAGTCTTAAAGCCTTAGTCATTGACTTATGGCAGAAGATACCAGAAGGCTTTTGGCTCTCGTTGCTTTGGACGCTTATTCGTATTGCTGTGCTTATTGTTGTGGTACGCTATGTACTGAAGAAAATTTATGCTTTTTTAGATAAGCAACAAGAAAAAACCATTGCAAAAAAACGATATAATACAGAAAATGTTGAGCTTGTCTATTTAAGAATACATAATACCATTAAGTATACTTTTGTATTGGGTGTTATCTACCGTATTGTACATTTCTTCCCTTTTTTAGTAGAGGTAAGCACTGTTTTTTTAGTGGCATTGATACTCTTTTTTATCATAGCCTTGGGTATTACTTTGAAAGAAGTATATTTGATGCGAGCTTCCCTAAGATCTAAAACAAGGAAATAATATGTCTCCACAAAAACGTGCAACATTAGTCTCATCTTCTGTTGCTTCTATTTTGGTATTGGTCAAACTGGTCATAGGTCTTGCTAGTGGATCTGTAGCTGTCTTGGCATCAGCTATTGACTCACTGTTGGATATGCTTGTCTCTATCTTTAACTTTTTTGCCATTAAAAAATCTGAAGAACATCCAGATGAAGTGTACCAATATGGTAAAGGCAAGATTCAGGCCATTGCCGCGGTGATAGAAGGTACCATTATCACGATCTCTGGGATATACATTATCTATGTTGGTGGAAAAAAACTGATTGAATCTTCGGCAACTACGTTACTTACACCTGCTATTGTAGCGATGAGTATTTCCATAGTCATCACCTATTTCTTGGTACAGTATCTACTGAAAATCGCTAAAGAAACAGATAATCTGGTCATTAAAGCAGATGCTCTGCACTACAAAACAGACCTTTGGTCAAATGCAGCAGTTTTAGTGGCATTGGGGTTAGTATATGTGACGGGACTGGATTGGATAGACGCACTTTTTGGTATAGGGATCGGGATCTATATTATCTATTCGGCTTATGAGATCATTGTTGAGGGCGTAGAGATACTGCTTGATCGTGCATTAGATGGTGAGATCGTTGCAAGTATTGGAGAGATCATCTCTAAACATCCTGAAGTCACTTCTTATCATTGGCTCCGTACCCGTACCGACGGTGGCATTAATTATGTAGAGTTTCATATGGTGTTACGCCCCAATATGCGTTTACTTGAAGCACATCGTATTGCTGATGAAGTAGAAGATCAGATCATTGTACTTGATAACAAAAAACGCTGGGTAATCACACCACATTTTGATCCTTATGATGATGAACAGATGAATGAAGTTATGCTCAATGGTAACAAAGGTAACAAAATGATTAACATAGACAGCACAAATAAATGATCTATTTACTCTCGCCTCAGGCAAAAGAGGGATGTATCCATTTGCCCATGATATCATTTTCTCTTTTGGATGAAACCTTAAGTTTTGATGGTTATGAACTATTGATGTTTACCTCCAAACAGGCAGTGATCTCTGTTGAGAAGCTGAATCAAAACTGGAAAAAAATACCTTGTCTGGCAATTGGTTCTGCCACAGCTAAGCAGATAGAAGCGTTAGGAGGCACAGTCCATTATCAACCCAAAGCCTTTTATGGAGAAACCTTGGGTCAGGATATAGTGACAAAGTTTAAAGAGAAGAAGATCTTATATTTACGTCCCAAAGAAGTTTCATTTGACTCTAAAGGTTTTTTAGAGAAAGAAGGCATTGGGCTTGATGAAAAAATCATTTATGAGACAAACTGCATTCAGTATGCGAAGGAAGATCAGCCTGACAAAGATGCTATTATTATTTTTACCTCTCCCTCAACGATACACTGTTTTTTGAAAAATTTTGAATGGGATGAGAGTTATATGGCTGTAGTCATAGGAGAAGCAACAAAAAAACATTTGCCCTCTTATGCTCGCTATGAAGTAGCAGATACACCACTTATTGATGCCTGTATTGAGAAAGCGAAAGATTTGGCTAAAATAGTAAGATAAAATACGAAAGTTGAAATATGTTTCAAAAATCACTGCTTAAAAATTTTATTAAATCTTTTAATTATTCCCATGACCATGATATTGATAAATTTGTCAACAAAAATAAATTTATAGCAGAAGATGCAAATGGTGCTGAATTTATATTGCTTTTATCAAGGTTTTTAAACTGGGATAATTGCGAAAGAGAAGTGAAAAACGATACAGACATGAAAAAGGCAGATGCCGTTGTCTACGATAAAGATGAAAATCCTATAGCCATTGTAGAGCTAAAAAGTTCTGATAAAAATATAT
>JAUVCL010000123.1 GCA_030595845.1 Campylobacterota bacterium | reverse complement strand
TATGAAATGCCTGGTATCGGTGGGTTCTTAGGAGCTACAGAAGCTACTAGAGACGTAACATATGAAAACTGGATCATGAATCCACTTGGAACAGCATTGGCTATCTTCCTTGTAGCAACATTGATCCTTAGATCATTTTTAATGTCAGGATTCCTCATGATAATCTTAGGGATCACGCTTTTCGCACAATACGGGCTTGCAGGATACTTCACTTCTACAGGAACTTGGAGTGGAAACTTGCACTTTGGTAACTTGGTTACGCTGAGTATCGCCATGGGACTTGGAGTGGATTATAGTATTTACATGATCTCCAAACTCAGGGAAGAATATCAGCGGCATGGTGTTTGGGCACAGGCACTCAGGAATACAGTGGCCACAACAGGATCATCTGTACTGATCTCCGTGGTTGTACTGATAGGTGCGTTCATACCACTTATGGCAACAGACCTTGGTAATACTTGGGGACTTTCTGTTTACATCACAGAAGCAGTTGTGATCGATGTATTTACATCATTGACACTTCTACCTATCCTACTATTTATCTTCAAACCAAAATATATTTTTGGTAGAAAATAAAAGAGTTGGGTTACCTTTTTGGTAGCCCATACTTGATCTACTTGTTATCTATCCAACCATTTTCTTTTAAATTTTCATAAATATTTTCAGCTATTTGTCTATATCCTAATGCATTAGGGTGTATCTGGTCACTTTTAAGTGAAGGGTCAGAAAGTATCTTAGATAGCAAACCGCTTATGATTGGTATATTTTCCTCATCGGCTACTTCATCATAAAGTGACAGAGGTGAAAGACCAAACAGTGTCAGGTTTGGGATTGAAATAAGCAGTACATCAATGTCTTTTGCTTTTGCCATCTGTATCATTATTTTCAGATTGTTTTTCAGTACATCCATAGAGATCTGCTGCATCATATCATTTCCACCAAAGCAAAGTATCATGAGTTTGATAGAAGGGTCTTCCAAATGTTTTGCTAAACGTCTAAGACCCTCTGTGGATGTCTCTGCAGGTATGCCGGCATTGATGACGTTCAGACCCGTCATAGTACTTAAAACAGCAGGATAACTTTCATCAGGTCTAGCATTGTATCCGTAAGTAAGACTGTCACCAAATGCCAAGATACTGTTTTGTGAGTTTAGAGTTTGGATAGTTATATCCTTTTTCATAAAGGTCAAGAGAATAAGTGTAACTGCTAGAGCAACGAGAATATATTTCATAGATTTATTATAGTGTAACTATCCTCGTTCACGTCATGTGGATAAGATTAGCTAATTGTATATATACTTCCAAGATATGAGTCTATATTAGCAACAACTGTATTAAGATCTTTCTCTCCATCAATCACTTTTAATATATGTTTATCTTCATAGTGCTTTTCAATTTCATGTAGTGCAGCAGTATATGATCTCATTTTATGTTCAAATATCTCTTCACTTAAGCCTGCAGCAAGACTACGCTCTTTTGCTAAGGCTTCACTCACTTTTACTTCAACAACTGATATAAGTTTGATCTTGTCATTATTAAAAATAAAATCACAAAAGTATTGTAATTCCTTTTCTTTCCCTGGAAATCCATCAAGTAATACAATATCTGTAGGAGCATTATTAATGGCATCAACTATGATATCAATTACGATAGCTGTTGGTACAAGATCACCTTTTTTAACAAAATCATTTGCTATATTTCCAATAGCTGTTCCATTTGTAATCTCTTTCTTAATCAGTTCTCCAGTTGAATAACTGCTAATACTTTCTGAATGTTTTTCTGCAATCAATTTGGCATTTGTTGTCTTCCCGGATCCAGGCGCTCCGATAAGTAAAATTAGTTTTTTTGGCATTCATACTCCTTTAATATTTCTAATTATATCAAATTTAAGTGTTAAAGGGTACTTACAGCGTAAAAAGAATTATTTTTACTCTCTAAAATACTATTTTAGTTATAATTTGGGAATATAAGTCAAAGGATAACAATGCCTCAACAAGATAGTACCGTTGAACTTTTAACAGGTAAGGACAGTGTTGGAAAAAAAAGTAAAATACCTGCAAGGTTGGATCTTTTGCAGAGTGCCACGGGGTTGATCTTGTCATTTTTTATCATCTTCCATATTGTATTTGAATCTTCTATTCTATTTGGTAAAGCTGCTATGTACAGACTGACCAAAATATTTGAAGGAGAACCGTTCATAGAAGGCGGGGAACCTCTGATCATATCTGCCCTGGCATTTGGGATTTTTGTTATTTTTATTTTCCATGCTTTGCTAGCAATGCGTAAATTCCCCTCTTCTTACAAGGAGTATCAGCGCTATCGTACACAAAGCAAAATGTTAAAACACAGTGATACAAATCTTTGGTTTATTCAGATCACTACGGGATTTGTGATGATGTTCCTGGGGTCTATTCACCTCTATACGATGATGACACAGCCAGAGAATATCGGCCCTTATGCTTCATCAGACAGAATTTACTCTGACATAGCCTGGCCGATGTATCTGATATTGTTGATCTCTGTGGTACTGCATACAGGTGTTGGTGTGTACAGATTGATCATTAAATGGGGTTGGTTTGACGGAAGTAATCCCCGCGCCAATCGGATTAGGTCAAAAAAGATCATTCAGGCTGTGGTTGTTGTGTATCTTGTACTGGGATTACTTTCTCTAGGAACCTATATGAAGATAGGCTATGATCACCAAGAAGAGTACGGAAACCGGTATTCGGAGGTACATAAATGAAAATAGTATATACAGATGCCCTCATTGTTGGGGGTGGATTAGCCGGTTTAAGATCTGCCATTGCAACCAGAGAGAAAGGACTTGATACGATCGTGATCAGTATGGTTCCTGTGAAACGTTCACATTCCGCTGCAGCACAGGGAGGCATGCAGGCGAGTTTAGGAAATGCCGTGATGGGTGAAGGTGACAATGAAGATGTGCACTTTGCAGATACGGTCAAAGGGAGCGACTGGGGATGTGACCAGAATGTTGCACGCATGTTCGTGACCACTGCACCCAAAGCCATTCGTGAACTTGCTGCCTGGGGTGTACCTTGGAACCGCATCGGAAAGGGGCCCAGAGAAGTGATCATCAATGGGGAGAAGGAGACCATTGTGGAAAAGGATGAAGCACATGGTCTCATCAATGCCAGAGATTTTGGAGGAACAAAAAAATGGCGTACCTGTTACACTTCTGATGCTACAGGACATACTATGCTTTATGCCGTTGCCAATGAAGCACTGAGACGTAATGTAGAGATACACGACAAGAAAGAGGCAATCTCGATCATCCATGAAAATGGAATCTGCGGAGGAGTTGTGGCAAGAGATCTGATCTCCGGTGAGCTTATCGCCTATATTGCAAAAGGTACGATGATCGCCACGGGTGGATATGGACGCATTTATAAACAGTCCACCAATGCGATCATCTGTAAAGGTGTTGGTGTGGCTATCGCGCTGGAGACCGGTATCGTGCAACTGGGTAACATGGAAGCTGTGCAGTTCCATCCGACACCGATCGTCCCTTCAGGTATTTTGTTGACAGAGGGGTGCCGTGGAGACGGTGGTGTACTTCGTGACAAAGACGGGTACCGGTTCATGCCGGACTATGAACCGGAGAAAAAAGAACTTGCTTCTCGTGATGTTGTGAGTCGTCGAATGATTGAGCATATCCGTAAAGGTAAAGGGGTGAAATCTCCTTATGGTGATCATCTCTGGTTGGATATCTCTATTTTAGGTCGGGAACATATTGAGAAGAACTTACATGATGTTCAAGATATCTCTAAGACCTTCAACGGAATAGATCCGGCAGATGAGGGTGAAAAAGGCTGGATGCCTGTCTTACCAATGCAACACTACTCTATGGGAGGTATCCGCGTGAAGCCTACGGGTGAGAGTACTACTATGAAAGGGCTTTTTTGCTCAGGAGAAGCCGCATGTTGGGACTTGCATGGTTTTAACAGACTAGGAGGAAACTCTGTAAGTGAAGCGGTGGTTGCAGGGATGATCGTTGGAGAGTATTTTGCAAGCTATTGTAAGGAGACACATCTTACTACCAATACATTTACGATCCAAAAATTCCTTGAAGTCCAAAAAGCGTATCTGCAAGAGATACTCTCTTATGATGGAGGAAAAAATATTTTTGACATTAAAGATAGAATGCGTATCATCATGCAAGAAAAAGTGGGAGTTTTCCGAAATGGAAAAGATTTAAGTGATGCAGTAGATGAGCTTGAAGATTTGTTAAAAATGGTGAAAGAGATTACAGTTACAGATAAGGCACTCTGTATCAACCCTGAATTAAATGAAGCATATCGTGTCACAAAAATGCTTAAACTTGCACTCTGTGTCTCTAAAGGTGCGTTGGAAAGAACTGAGAGCAGGGGTGCACATTTCCGTGAAGATTATACCAAAAGAGATGATGAAAATTGGCTCAATAGAACCATAACAACCTGGACCGATCCAAATGATACGATGCCAACACTGAGCTATGAAGAGATCGATATTTCTAAAATGGAAATGCCTCCAGCTTTTAGAGGGTATGGTAAAAAAGGTGCCATTATGTCGAATCCTCTCAGTGAAATAAGAGAAGAGGAGATAACAAAGATTAAAGAAACTTTAGGCAAGGTAGACCGCTTTACTACGCAAGAAGCATTACTGGATTTTGATCTTCCAAAAGAGTATAAAAGAAAAAATGAAAGAATGGGAGTTGGATATGATTGATCAAGAGAATCAAGAAGTGTCAAATGAAGAAGAATTTAGAAAGATCGAAATTACTGTGTTTAGATACAACCCACAAAATAGTAATACAAAACCAGAATACCAAACCTATACACTTGAGGAAACACCAGGCATGACTCTCTATATAGCATTGATTAAAATATGGTCTACAATGGATCACAATA
Source organism: Campylobacterota bacterium (assembly GCA_030595845.1). Taxonomy (GTDB): domain Bacteria; phylum Campylobacterota; class Campylobacteria; order Campylobacterales; family Sulfurovaceae; genus Sulfurovum. The sequence continues at coordinate 943 of JAUVCL010000123.1, read as the reverse complement.
TCAGTTTTGACTTTGTCTGTCGTGCAGGTATCTGTGGATCCTGTTCTATGGTGGTGAATGGGAAGCCAAGACTTGCCTGTAAGACACGAACTTCTGAGTTTGAAGATGGCAAGATTACACTTTTACCTCTTCCTACTTTTAAACACATCAAAGATCTCTCTGTAGATACAGGAAACTGGATGAACGCCATGAGTAAAAAAGTGGAGAGCTGGATACATGCCAAAGAGGAGACAGATATTACTGCTATAGAAAAACCTGTTGAACCAGATGTCGCTCAGGCAGTTTTTGAACTGGATCGTTGTATAGAATGTGGTATCTGTTTGGCTGCCTGTTCTACCAAAATCATGAAAGAAGATTTTGTGGGTGCAGTAGGGCTTAATAGAACAGCGCGTTTTGCGATTGATCCACATGATGAAAGATCTGATGAAGATTTTTATGAACTCATTGGCGATGATAATGGTGTATTTGGTTGTATGAGTCTTATGGGATGTGAAGACCATTGTCCTAAAGATTTACCTCTTCAAACAAAGATCGCATATATGCGTCGTAAAATGGTGAAGATGTAGGATTTTAGATGAAAGAAAAAACAAATGAAAAATCCATCATACAAAAACTTGACCTTGATGGCTATATAGAGCAGTTTAAAAGGTTTCTTGCCAGAGAGAAACCTGTGGCCATGATGGGTGACATTAATCAGCATTACCGTTTTATACAGGCACTCTCCAAAGTACAGTTTCCTCTTCCTGCTGTTGTACCGAATCTAGATAGTGAACTTGCACGTATTAAAAAGCAAGCCATACTCTCTTTAGATGAGATATATGCGTTTGTGACCATGTTCTCTTACTTTAACACTTTAAGTGCAGTAGGGTTTACCGAACCTCTGATTTCATGGATACAAAATATTGAGATACCTGAAGAGATACTGGAGATCATAAATTACTTT
>JAUVCL010000097.1 GCA_030595845.1 Campylobacterota bacterium | reverse complement strand
ATACTATAGCCCAAAGACAAATGGGTGGAGCTTCTGCCAAACGTGCCTGTTATGCACAAGACTACACCGGACTCAAGATACTCCATACCCTGTATGATACCTGCCTGAAAAATGCTATAGACTTTTTAGATGAGTATTATCTGCTAAACCTTATTACCCAAGATGGCACAATCAAAGGAGCCACATTCCTAGACATCCGTACGGGAAAAGTCAAACAGATCAATGCAAAGTCTGTCATTATAGCTACGGGTGGATATGCTAGTATCTATCATGGCTACACGACCAATGCTTACGGCTCTACTGGTGATGGTGTGGCTACTGTACTTCGCGCAGGTGGTTCCGTTTCTGACATGGAGTTTGTACAGTTTCACCCTACGGCACTGAAAGGTTCAAGTATTCTCATCTCTGAGAGTGCAAGAGGTGAAGGTGGTTATTTGGTGAATACCGATGGTGAGAGATTTGTTAATGAACTCGAACCTAGAGATGTGGTAGCTCGTGCCATTTTTGATCAGTTTCAAAATGGACAAGAGGTCTTTTTAGATGTACGTCATTTAGGCGAAGAGAAACTTATGGAACTCCTCCCGCAAGAAGTGGCGCTTTGTAAACTACATGAACATGTAGACCCAGCCACTCAACTCATACCCATCAAACCAGTAGCACACTACTCTATGGGAGGGATAGATGTAGATAATACATTAGAGGTTACAGGTATTAAAGGCTGTTTTGCAGTAGGTGAATGTTCCAATGCCAAAGTCCATGGGGCAAACCGATTAGGTGGAAACTCTCTACTTGAAATTACTGCCTTTGGCAAGTTTGCGGGGGTAAATGCCTACAATTATGCACAAAAGATCAACCCTCATGAGATAAATACTCATCAACTCAACCTTGATAAACGCTATTTAGAGAATCTCTATGCCAAAGATCACACTATTAACTTCTATGAAAAGAGAGAAGATCTAGGAAAACTCTTCTATGAGAAAGTAGGTATAGTAAGAGATAATACCAACCTTACTGAAGCGATGGAAATACTTAATGTTATAGGAGAGTCACATCAACATATGGGACTTAGTGATAAAAGCCCTACCAACAACACCAACCTGATAGACTTCTTAGAGTTTTCTAACGTATTACAGTTGGCACCTACCATCATCTCTGCATCCCTCACACGTGATGAAAGCCGTGGAGCACATTTCAAGATAGGTTTTGAGTCACTAGATGATGAGAAGTTTAAAATGCACATTGTATCTCACTTAGATAAGGACATAGGATGAATACACCCGTTTATATCCCTGTAGGGGTCGAGCCCTGTGTCGACCCATGGGTAGACACAGGGGTCTGCCCCTACATTGCGTGCGACAAGGAGTTTACCCCATGCAAATAAATATTTTACGTTCCAATACAAATACCCAACAAAACTACGAACTTCCAGACAAGGAGACTACCCTACTAAATGCACTCACACACATCAAAGCAACACAAGATGCGACACTTACCTTTACAGCAGGGTGTCGTGCTTCTGTATGTGGAACCTGTGCTGTCAGAGTTAACGGCAGAGAAGAGTTAGCCTGTGCCTACAAAATAAAAGATGGGGATATGGTAGAACCCTTAAACTATCACCCTGTATTACGTGATCTTAAAGTAGACAAGAACAAAGCCAAAGAGACCCTGCTAAAAAGTACTGCATGGATACAAAGCTTCACAGAAGCAGCACTCACCCATAAAGATGAAAAAATCTCTGAGACTCAAACAGACTGTATACTCTGTGACTCTTGCTACTCTGCCTGTCCTGTTTATGCTGTGAACCCAGACTTCCTGGGACCTTTTGCACTCACACGAGCCTATCGTTATAGTACAGACAAGCGTGAAGACAATGCGAAAATGATCATAGATAACATTCAAAGCAATGGTGTATGGGACTGTACTTTATGTGGAGAATGTACTATGGTATGCCCTAAAGGCATAGACCCTAAGATGGATATCACCATGTTAAGAGGACTCTCTGTACAAGAAGGATACACTGATCCTAGTTTTGCGACACAGAGTTTTGGGACACCGGATTTTGGGTTTGACCCGAATTCAGGTTTTTAACCAAATAATATAGTGGGACTAGTGACGCTCTGTAAAGTTAAAAGCCATGTCCTCATCAAAATAATATCTGAAATGATTCCCTTCTTCATCATTAGTAAAACTTTTTGTAGATAAAAAATCATCTCCCTCTGCATGGATCTGATATTTAAACTCTATGCCAGACATAGGTAATATGACACAATCTTTTTCAAAGGTATACGGTATCTCTATAGGGGGGACACTTTTACTGAGTTTACTGTATAGCACATACTCTTTTTTGAAATCCAGTCTGATGACTTCTTTTTGGGCCTTTGGGGATCCATTTTCATTACAAATATATACTGTTTTGTTTTCTAGGAGTATTTTGGCATCTATAGTTTTTTCAACCGGCGCAGGAGCTTTCGCTACTGCTTCTGTTGAGGCAGCTACCACAGTTTCTTGCACTATCTCTTCGATAAAAGCATCGGGAAACACTTTTTTATAAGCACTTAATGCTTTATTGACTTCAGTCTTACTCTCATAAAGCGTAGAACTCACATAGTATAAATGATTCTTTTCCTCTATGCTAATGTTTTTTCTATAGCTTTCCCCAGGTATCTTAGAGATATAAGCCATAAGATTGGCATGATCTTTATAGACCGCTATCTTGACCTTATATCCCCCAAAAAGATTTGAAGCAGCAAAAAGAAACGTAAAAAGAATTAAAGTCTTTTTCATATTAAACATCCCTAGGATCCACGATCTTCCCTGCTATAGCTGACGCTGCTGCAACTGCAGAGTTAGCCAGGTAAATTTCAGAAGTTCTTGCACCCATACGTCCTACAAAGTTACGGTTTGTTGTAGCAACACATACTTCGCCATCACCCAAGATACCCATATATCCACCCAAACATGCCCCACAAGTAGGGTTGGAAACCACGGCACCTGCATTAATTAAAATTTCCATCAAACCTTCTTTTTGTGCCTGGAGCAAGATCTTTTGTGTAGCCGGAGTGACGATCATACGTGTATGACGTGCCACTCTGTGCCCTTTCATGATCTCTGCTGCGATACGTAGATCTTCGATACGCCCATTTGTACAAGAGCCTATCATCACCTGATCTACTTTAATGTCATCAGATACTGCCTGCTCTACAGGTTTACCATTAGAAGGCAAGAAAGGATAAGCAATCACAGGAGAAAGTGCTGATGTGTCTATAGTGATCACTTGACAGTAAACGGCATCTGCATCCGAAGAGTGAATCTTAGGTTCTGCTCTAAGTCCACCATTGACTTCTTTTCTCTCTTCCAAGTAAGTAAGTGTCACGTCATCTACTGCAAAAATACCATTTTTCGCACCCGCTTCGATCACCATATTTGCAATAGAGAATCTATCTGCCATACCAAGATATTGGATCGCGTCACCTGTAAATTCAATAGCCTTATAGAGTGCACCATCGACACCTATCTGACGAATAAGTTCCAAGATAATATCTTTTCCATAAATATGCTCACCCGGTTTCCCAGTCAACTCAACTTTGATCGTCTCAGGAACCTTAAACCAGTTACCGCCAGTGATCATACCAAAAGCAAGATCCGTAGATCCCATTCCTGTAGAAAATGCACCCAACGCTCCATGTGTACATGTATGGCTGTCTGCACCGATAATCACATCACCAGGAAGTACAAGTCCTTTTTCCGGAAGCAAGGCATGCTCAATCCCCATATCTTTTTCATCAAAGAAGTATTTGAGGTCATGTTTGTAAGCAAATTCTCTTGAGATCTTTGCCTGATTTGCCGAAGCGATATCTTTTGCCGGGATGTAGTGATCCATCACCAACGCAAAACCATCAGGATTAACGAGTTTTTCTGCTCCACTCTCTTCAAATGCTTTAATAGAAATAGGTGTTGTTATATCATTACCGTTGATCATATCGATATCTACTCTTACGATCTCTCCTGCATTTACTTCTTTACCTGCATGCTCTGAAAAGATCTTTTCTGTCATAGTCTGTGCCATAGGTCGTCCTTACGTATACATAGTTGTATCTAAAATTATTACGCGAATTATAGCGAAAAAATATTATGCTAAAATTCCATAACAATTTAAATATCTGTAGGGTGCGTTTGCCAACGCACCTTTTCTGGTATAAGCCTATCAGCAAACTTTTTATTTTATGCAACATTTATTATATGGTGCATTGGCAAATGCACCCTACGAGGAAAACCATGAAACTATACGAACTCAAAGCCATTGCTAAACGTTTAAACGACTTCACATTCATTAGCCGAGCAAGACGGATAGAAGACAATACGATTGAGATCATGTTCGACAAGTCTAAAAGCTATTTTTTCAACATGACACGAGGACATAGTTTTGTATACAAAGCAGACTCACAAAGACCACTGCAAGGTTATAATGCACCTTTTGATACTTTATTACACTCCCTGCTAAGCGGAAGCAAACTGATCGCAGTAGAGGTACCCAATAATGACCGTATTTTACGTTTTACAATAGCACCAAAAAGTTCTTATAAAGACAAGATCATCTATCTTCAATTGGAATTTACAGGTAAAAATACCAATGCCATACTCATAGACGACAATGAAATCATCATCGAAGCTTTACGTCACATAGATTCTGACAGCTCTTTTCGTGTCATTCGCCCGGGGATGGAACTACTTGCCATCCCTCCTTTTGAACGGACAGAAGAAAGCAGAGAAATAGACTATATTGACACCTATTTAGAAAAAATATATACAGAAGTACAGGCCAAAAAGCTATTAGAACTTAAAAAACAAAAACTCTCTGTCACGGCTAAGAAATCGAAAAAGCTTGAACAACTTTTAGATAAGTTACCCAATGCAGAAAGTTTGGCAGAGCAGGCAAAACTTGCAAACAATTACGGAAACCTCATCCTGGCAAATCTATATCAGATAAAACCTTATGATACAAAATTAAAAGCTTTTGATTTCGAAGGCAAGGAAATAACGATAAAACTGCCTAAAAATATGAAAGTAAACCGTATATCTGATCACTTCTTCAATCTTGCGAAACGGGCTAAAAGTAAAGCGAAAAATGTGCACATAGAAGAAGAGAACCTACAGAGTAAAAAAGACTTTTATGACAATATATATTACGCTTTGGAACGAGCAAAAGAACCCTATGAACTTGAACTGCTTGTCCCAAAACGTGCCAAGTCCCAACGTAAAAAAGAGAAACTTCGCGAAGGTGAACTCTTTTGGATCGAAGACTATAAAGTATTGGTAGGACGAAACTCCAACGAGAACCAAAAACTTTTAGAGATCGCCAAAGCCAATGACCTTTGGATGCACATAAGAGACGTACCTTCCTCTCATGTCATCATTAGAACAGACAAACAAAATTTACCTGACTCTGTCATTCAGGCTGCAGCTAAACTCTGTGTAGATTTTTCAGTCAAAAACCCCGGGGACTATGAAGTAGACTACACCAAAAGAAAATTTGTAAAAGTACAGGAAGGTTCTAACGTACTCTATAACAAATATGATACGATCCGTGTCACAAAAGAAGGTGTTGAAATCCGGATATAGACACTTCTAACCCAAGGGATGGTATAATCATTCCCATATCAAATCAGGGAAAAGTATGACTAAATTTTTTACAGATTATCAAGAGCGTTGGCTAACAGGCATTGGCTTACTTGCTTTAGTTGGGTTTATAGGCTGGATCGATAACTTTTTTGTCATGTGGGCTTTTTTAGGTGTCATTTATATCTTTGCTTTTTATGAAGCAATGAAGCTTTTCAAGCTCACTGGACCTTCTATGTATGTATGGGCTGTTCTCTTATGGATCGTTGCCTATTTTTATCCTAATCCTGATGATCTATTCTTTTTTATGGCAGTTATATTTGCTTCTTCTCTTGCCTATTTTCACAACTTTGACAAAAGACTGCTTCTTCCTTTCCTTTACCCCGTCAGCGGCATACTCTTTTTCCTTATCCTCTACCAGGATTTTGGCATACAGTCCATGTTTTGGCTTCTTGTCACCGTTGCGCTGACAGATGTAGGAGCATTTTTCACAGGAAAAGCCATCGGTAAAACCAAATTTTCAGATACTTCACCAAACAAAACACTTGAAGGTGTGTTTGGTGGTATCATCCTTGCAACCATAGCCGGTTCTTTTGCCGGACTTTATGTTGTAGAGTTTTGGATAGCCTTTGTTGTGACACTTGTGACCGCTATCTCTTCAGTCTTTGGAGATCTTTTTGAATCCTATCTCAAGCGTGAAGCTGGTGTCAAAGACTCTGGAGATCTACTTCCCGGACATGGTGGTATATTAGATAGAATTGACGGTTACCTTTTTGGTGCCATCATGATGGTTATCGCGTTACGCGCCTTAATTTAATCTATGTCAAGTATTGTTCTTTTAGGTTCTACAGGCTCCATCGGGGTCAATACCCTCATCATTGCAAAACAATATAACATCACTATAGAAGCACTGGTAGCAGGTCGCAATATTGATCTACTTAATGAGCAGATCAAACTCCACCAACCCAAGATGGTAGCCATAGCAAATGAAGCAGACAAAGCAAAAGTCAATCACAGCAATGTACTCTGTGGACATGAGGGCATCTTAGCACTCATAGAGATGTCTCAAAGTGACACCATAGTCAATGCTCTGGTAGGATACGCTGGTCTTGCACCCACAATCAAAGCTACAACTCTTGGGAAAAGAGTTGCCTTAGCAAACAAAGAATCACTTGTAGTTGCAGGTGAGTTCATAGACATGTCACTCATTACGGTCATAGACTCCGAACACTTCGGACTTTGGTACTTACTGGGTGACCGCCCTTTGTCTAAACTTTACATCACTGCCTCTGGTGGTGCATTTAGAGACTGGGAACTTTCCAAGATGAAAGATGCCACTTTTTCAGATGCCCTCAAGCACCCTAACTGGTCTATGGGGAACAAGATCACTATAGACTCAGCCACCATGACCAACAAGCTTTTTGAACTCCTAGAAGCCAAATGGCTTTTTAACACGTCAAATATTGATGCGGTGATAGAAAAAAAATCTATCATTCATGCTTTGGCAGAGTTTAAAGACGGTTCAACCACGGCACACTTTGCTGGTGTTGACATGAAACTGCCTATTGCTTTTGCTCTACAAGGTGAAGTCACAGAAGAGATTCTCCCTCCCGTAGATCTTTTAAAAATGGGAGCTTTAGAGTTTTTACCCATTGAAGCAGCACGTTACCCTATTTGGAACATTAAAGAACATATTTTAAACAACCCTCATTTAGGTGTGGTCGTGAATGCGGCCAATGAAGTAGCCATAGAAGCCTTTCAAAATGAAAAATGTTCATTTTTTGGTATGTCTGATATGCTTTTAGATGCCTATAAGAAGTTTGGGGATGTCAAAGCCAAAAATATTGAAGAAATTATTGCAATCGATAAAGAA
>JAUVCL010000208.1 GCA_030595845.1 Campylobacterota bacterium | reverse complement strand
GAAATTACAGACACAGAAGATGATGGAAGCACATCCTGATGCGGACATTGTTGTACTTAAGTCAAAGTCACCAAGCTGTGGTTTGGGAACTACCCCGATCTTAGATCAAACTAGAAAAGAGCTCAAAAAGGGCAACGGTGTTGCCGCAGAACTTTTTAGCTCGACGTTTGCAGGCAGAGTCTTTGATGAGAACAACGTTAAAGTGTAGATTCTGAATGACCAAAGGTAATGCCCTTTAGTTAGTGGAGTAATGTAGTATACTTGAGGAAAGAGATTTAAAAAGGGGTTAGGGTGACACAAGCATTTGTACTAAACTTTTTAAAAGAGCATAAAACGCGATATTTAAAAGAGTATGGTGTCACAAAAATCGGTCTTTTTGGAAGTTATGCACGTGAAGAGGCGAAAGAGTCAAGTGATGTCGATATAGCTATTGAGATGTTGGCTGAAAAAAAGAGTCTTTCCACCTTTTTTGCTCTGAAACGAGAGCTAGAAAAGGCCTTTCATACAAAAGTAGACCTAGGTATTGAAAGTGCACTAAAACCAATAGCAAAAGAGCGTATTTTAAAAGAGATCATCTATGTCTAAACGTGACGAACGTCTTTTTTTACAAGATATTGCTGATTCAGCAAAGGCTATTATGGAATTCACTGCTGACTTGGATGCCAATAAGTTTGCTACAAACAGACTCGTTTATAGTGCAACTATTAGAGAGTTTGAGATCATTGGTGAAGCAACGATCCACCTCTCAAGCGAGTTGCTTAAAAAGTACGATACTGTTGCCTGGCGTGACCTTAAAGATTTCAGGAATATCTTAATCCACGAATACTTTGGTGTAGATCATGAAATTGTATGGAATACCGTCCAAAATGATCTTCCACAGCTGTTAGAAGTTGTAGAGAAGATGATAAAAGAGGCGGTAGCTGATTGAAATAGGCATAGCTTGAGTAAAAGTTTCTAACTGTGAGTTGTATATTAGATAATGATTTCATAGTAAAGTAATAAGGTGTGGTCAATACGAAGTAGCTGTAAGCAGTTAAAGACAACTAGCAGATCGCAGTCGGTGCAGCGGCAGTGCTTAGGTATTGATTTTGATATAATGGGTTATGCTAAATGAAAAACAGAGATTTTACGGTAAGACAAAGCTAATTGGCTTAGATACATTAAGATCGATGTTCAACTCCAAAAAATTTGAATACTTAGATATCGTTGTGTTGTTTGGTAGTCGTGCAACAGGTACCTTTCATGATAGAAGCGATTATGATTTTGCGGTCTTATACAAAAAAGATGAAGACCAAGTATGGGGAGTACTCTCTAAAGTCTGGGTTGACATAGGTGCAGCCACAAAACTAAACGAAGTAGACTATGATGTTGTTGATCTCTCCACTATGACATCAGAGATGAAGCAGAGCATAAAAAAAGGCTACAAGATCTTAAAAGGCAGTCAAGATGACATTTCAAGAATACTTGATTAAAACAACAGAAGTAGCTCAGGAAGAGTTGGAAATCCTTAATGAGATGAGTGAAAAAGAGAGCTGGTCAAAAGTTGAGTTGAGAGCTGTCAAAAACTCTATGCAGGTCATAGTAGAAAACGCTATAGGAAAAGCAAAACGGATCTTAAAACATTTTAACTGCCCCCTTGTCCCGCAAAAAGGCTCTGACGCCTTTGAATTTATGTATGAGATGGGGTTGATCGAAGATGAGACTTACGCAACCATGAAGAGTGCCATAGGGCTGAGAAACGCTATGATCCATGACTATATGAACTTTAATGATGCGATTTTGAAGCGTATTGTCACTGAAAAAAAATATGATGAGGTCATCTCTTTTTTGGAGTCTGACATTAGTTATTCAACAACACAGTTGAAACGCATAGAAAACTTCTTTCTGCATTAAAGAGACTAACCTCTCAAAAAGAAGAAAACATATTAATAAAAACATAGGTGTCACCTCGTGTGACCTCTATAATCTTGCCTATGATTGCTATGATCAAGAAACTACACTGGGGTGTTTAAATATTAGCAAATTATATTAGACACTTCATTTTGTGTGTTATAATCAGCTCATGAAATTCAACTTAAGCCTTCATGCCAAAGATGTAATGGTTGCTAGAGATATTTTAGACGAATGGGTTTACTTTACCCTTCATGATCCGTCTACAAAAATTATTATCGATGAGCAAGAGGTACATTACTTTGCTTCAATTATAGAGCATGACAACCGTTGTTTAAAAGTTGTTATTAATCCAGTTAAGCAGATTGTAATAACAACTTATTTTGATAGAAAATGAAGAAAAAGGGTTGCTGATGAAAATCAAGTATGATAGTGAAACTGACTCAATTTATGTTGTCCTGTCTGATGACAAAATCATAGAAAGTGAAGAGACTTCTAAAGATGTCATCGTCGATTATAACGCCAAAGACGAAGTTGTAGCCATAGAGATTTTAAATGTTAAAACCAATGAGCACTCCATAGATCTTCCGTTTGTATTGAAGAGTGCCTAGAATACAGCTTTTAATTACGTCAATTCTGTCCATGACATACGAGGCATCTATTATACATATATTAGATATTGATGGTTCCGTTTAGGTTTTAGGTGTTGGAAGACTCCTGATATCATTAAGCTAAGGAGTTTTTTTCGTTACCTGGCTTTGACCCGAAATCTACTCCTTTTAGAAGAAGTTTACATTACAGACCAAGCCCACAATGATGGAAAAGGTACATTGAAATGTTAGAGACGCTCATCGCTTTTTTACTCTCCGTCACAGAGAGTATGGGTTACCTTGGTATCTACCTCTATATGGTGATGGTAGGTACCTTTGTACCGGTGCCAAGTGAGTTGGTCCTGGTCCCTGCCGGTTATCTGGCATCGCAAGACCAGATGAGCTATGGGTTGCTGCTGCTTAGCGGTTCGCTTGGCAGTCTGAGCGGCGCCCTCATCAACTACTTTTTTGCCAAACTCATCATTAAAAAGATACTCGCTCACAA
>JAUVCL010000181.1 GCA_030595845.1 Campylobacterota bacterium | reverse complement strand
GGAATCACTATTGTTTTATTTTCCTCCGGTTACTAAGATGTTTCAATTCACCGGAGTGTATTATAGCTAAAATCCCCGTATATAGGGCTTTATATGGGTATTTCCTTCACAAGTATTGTGTGATGTCAAGTGACATAAAACAATCATCGTATATACTTGTGACTAAGGGGTGTGAGGTGATATTTATGTATTATTTAGGTGCGAAAGTTAAGATAGTATATGTAACTGTAGTCAATCTAACTTAAAGGGGAAAGAATGAAAATGAGTAAATTTGTGATGCTTATGGCATCGATCGGTTTAGTTTTTAGTGTGATGACAGGATGTGGAGGCGGAAGTAGTGATGATGTAGCAATTGTTCCACCAGTAGGATTAGAGCCAGACAAAGTCAATGATTTTATTGGAGATATGGCTAAAGAACTTGGTTGTACTTATACAGAAGTTACAACATCTCAAAGTACAGAAACAGACATTGCACTTTCACTAGATACAGTTGACCTTATTAAAAAAGTTATGGTTAGTGGGAAAAGTGTAATAGATCTGGCAGCAGCACCAATTATATCGGCAACTGAACCTGGTACATGTGGTGGTACGGTAGAAATGCCTGATGACCTATTGACTACATTGAACGGTACAATTACTTTTACTAATTATTGTTTAAGTGCTGAAGAAATTGGGTCAGAAACGACAATTAGTGGCTCTGTAACACTAGCGGTAGATGAAGCAGCAGGGACGATCACAGCTTCAACACCGACTCCTTTGACTATTGTTTCTAGTAGCCCAGATACGGGTAATCCTGTAAATGTTACAATAGATCTTGATAATGGTGTCTTAACCATTAACGAAGATGGAACTATGAAGATTACTGTAACAGCATTAACTATTACTGATAATGTTACTGGTAAAGTGTATTCTATAACAAACTTTACTGCGGATATTGGTGAAGACTTATTAACATTTAGTGGAACTTTTAACAATCCAGAAGTAACTGGAGCAGTAGATGTAGTTGGTTCTATTAATATGACTACAGGAGAAGGTATTATCACTGTAACGGATCAGGATGGCGTTGAAGTTATATTAAGTACAACTGCAACTGAAGGTATATTTGATGTTAGTTTTGATGGTGCTCCATTGGGTACAATGGACTGTTCTGATGTAACTGTACCAGAAATTCCAACTGTATAAAATAAGTGTAAAGATTCTTGTTATCAAGATAAGAATTCCTTCTCTGATTATCAGAGAAGGAGATTTAAATCAAAAAGTACATAGCGTAAAATAACACGTTAACTATTATTTTACGCTATACACTTTCCATATATTTTGATATGATATTTGAATCGTTATTGATTTCTTTCAATGAGTGATTTAGTTTGAATATAGATTATTTATTAACTTTATTTTTTTGGAGATTTGTTTTTCTAGTGTCTGGTGTACCATAGTTTATTTTATACAGTCGATAAAGGGTGAGTATGAAAAAAAAGTTAGATCATATTGAACATAGGCGGCATGTTTTAAAATTAATGATGCTTGGTTCTGGGGCTCTCATTATGCCAGGTATCTTAACTGGATGTGGTGGAGGTAGTGAAGATTACATTCCCTCTTTAGATACTACAACACTCTTCCCCCAATCAGTAGCATCAGGTGATTCACGTGTAGATAGTGTTGTTCTCTGGACGCGTATAGAAGACTTGGAAAAAAGTGAAGAAGATTTAACTGTGATGTTGGAAGTTTCACTCCATGAAGACTTTGAAGACCTTTTGCTTAGCAAACAGTTAACTGCATACCATGAGTATGACCATGCAATTAAAATTAAAATTGATCAGCTTGATCCTTATACATACTATTATTATCGCTTTGAATATAATGGTATTTACTCAAATACAGGACGTACAAAAACAGCACCTTTAGCCGATAGCGAAGTAGATACAAAATTTGCCTTTATCTCTTGTCAGGATTATATTGGAAGATATTACAATGTATTTGCCCATATGCTCCAGCAGGATGATTTGGATTTTATCGTACATTTGGGTGATTATATCTATGAAACCAATGGAGAACCGTTAACACAGATCACAGGAGATGAAAGACAGATCATCTTTAGGGATAAGGAAGGGGTCATTTCTTTTGATGGCTATGAGGCAGCCAGATCTATTGATAATTATCGGCAGCTTTATCAAGTGTATCGCAGTGATACATTACTTCAGAAATTACATGAAAGATTTCCAATGATCGCTATATGGGATGATCATGAATTTACGAATGACAGTTATGGACCAAACAGTAATTACTCAGGAGATAAAATAGACGAGCAGGATACAGAGCGTTTTCATAATGCTCAGAGAGTCTACCTTGAGTATATGCCAATGGAAGTAGGCTTGGACACTAATGGCGTTATGAGTCCTGAGAGTGAAGTGATAATGGATGATGATAATGAAGTGATCATTTATCGAAATTTTAATTTTGGTTCAAACCTTGATCTTATTTTAAGTGATTATCGCTCCTATCGTCCTGATCATCTTATAAGAGAAGATGCCTTTCCTGCTACGGTTTTTGCAGATAAAAATACACTGATGACATCCTTTGGTGATGACCTTTACAATGATCCGGACTATCAAAAGTATTTTGGTGCATATATCAATGTAGATACTTATAATAATGGATCTTTCATTCCTGTATTGCAAAAGATTGCAAAACTCATGTATGAAACTGAAGGGCTAAGCAGTAGCGAAGCAGAAGAGAAAGTAAATGTTGTAATACGGGGTAATTTAAACACCTTTTACTGTAATGAAATGATCAAAGCATATAATGCAACCCCATTAGGATTGATCAAGAAAGAAAATTTGATCTATGAGAATGATTCAGAGTTGGATCAGATGGATAAGGGATTGGGATATATTAATGCGGGTAAAATAGATCTTTTTTCTTCCTCAGGTATCGGTGCAAGATATATGGTGATCAAAGAGGTTTTTGATATATATATCAGGTTAAAACAAATAGATGGAGAAATTGATACTGTTTATGGCTTGGCACAAGAAGATTGGATATCTAATACTTTGACTGACTCCTCTTCTAAATGGCGAATTTATGCCTCATCTGTATCTTTGGCTCCTATGATAGTTGATTTAAGTAATATTAGTGATGATCTTGATCCACTTTTGGAAACAAAGTTTTATATCAATCTAGATCAGTTTGATGGTTTTAAATTTCAGAGAGATGATTTATTAAATCAATTAAGAGCAAAACCTTCCGTTATCATTTCTGGGGATATACACGCCACGTTTGTAACGGATCACCATGGGGTAGTAGAATTTACGGGAAGTTCTGTCTCCTCTTCTACTTTTTCGGAAGGGTTACCAAAGTTTATAGAAGTAAGTGATATATCAGATCATATAGAAAATATTGAAGAGATCGTTGCCAATTTAGATTTGGGTCAATTACTCTTAGATAGCAATAGTGTACAAAATAGTATTGACTCAAGCTTTCCTTTGATCAAAGCAGTTGATATGAAGAGTAATGCTTATGTCGTTATTGAGGTTACTGCCAATAATATGTATAGTACGATTTATAGTGTTCCGGCTGAAAGGTCTATTGAGAGACTATATGAGGTAGAAAACATTAATGATTATTTTTCAAAAACCTTTTTTAATGTTTCAAGGGAGGATATGAAAGTCTAATATATAAACAGTTTAAAAATCTGCTGTAGAAATAGTTTTAATTTTTCCTATTTTAACGATACTTGCAGTATAATAATTGATATTAAAACTGCAAGGTAAAAAATGTCAACTATTTCCAAAGAAGAAGTGCTAGCTTATCATAAGCGAGGTAAAACTTGTATTGATCTGACCAAGCCTTGTGAGTC
>JAUVCL010000155.1 GCA_030595845.1 Campylobacterota bacterium | reverse complement strand
ACAACATTGTAAGTATATTTGAAATATCTAAGTGTTTTTTGAAGGTCGATAATATAGATGTTCTTTCTTGCACCGAAAATAAATTTCTTCATTTTTGGATTCCATCTTCTTGTTTGGTGTCCGAAGTGTACTCCACACTCCAATAGGTCTTTCATTGTTACCATAAGTTTCTCCTTGGTATATCGTTAATAGAATTTTCATCTTATAAAAATTCAGTTAAAAGCATAGCTTCATCACTAGGTTTAAGAGATGGATTGATAATCATCCAAATCGTCCGCTGTAGTCATCAACACGTTATGTGCAACCAGTCAAGGAATAACTACATGAGTATTTCCAAATTCAAGATGTTTTCACACCCTCATAATAGAATAAGGAACGCGATTATACCCAAGTGATGTTTAAAAATAGATAAGAGAGATCTCCATAGAGGAGGAAGAAGATTAAAGCATTTGAAGCCCAGGTATATGTAAACTAATTGTACGGAGATTACTTTTGACGATTTATTACCTTAGCGTATCGTGGTAGAGCAGAGCTTATAAAATAATATATTGATCCAATGGAGACAAGTACTGTAAAAAATAAAATATCCAGTAACGAAACTGACCAGCATATCATTAACAGTGCCGTGATCTCTATAATAAGAAACACAAATGGTTTCAACTTGCCTGATGCCATTCTTCTGTTAGTCCACTTGTCCTGATATCTCATGTTATTGCCTTATGGATTTAAATAATATAAAATGATACCTTAAAAATGTCAAAGGGATGTATAATATTTTATAAAAGTAATCGTATTAGGAAGAGTATGATACAACAGCTCACTTATTTGAGCTGTTGTATTTATCAAAATTACAGACTGGCTGGAAAATCTGCTGGTTTAGAAAGATACCAAGTATTCTCTTCTCCTAATTTATCCAGAGTACCATCTTTCCCTTCATCATCATCATTGATCATATGCCAAGCAGTCGTATCTTCTGATACAAGTGTGAACCATTTATATTCCTCTTCTGTATCAACTCTAATCTTCCCACCTATGAGTGCAACAGGGAAAGTAACTGATCCATTTTCTGTTTCCACACCAGATGCGTCTTCACAAATTTCATGTCTTGTAAGACTTGTACTACCAATCGTCATACTTGCATAACATACCTCATCTGCATAGCCAGTAAACGTATCATAAAAAGTCTTCCCACTTAACATCGCTTCAGTTATAGCTATATACCCATTTAAAGATGCCAAATACGAGTCTGCTTTACTTTCTTCATAATAAAGACGAGTATGACTTTCTATCGTTCCATCACTATAATAGTCAGTGACTTCAATATAATCACCTTTATCATCTCCGATAACAGTATATGAGCCATCTGTATTATCTGCAAATACTAATCTATCGCCTTCAATACTTATAGACTCAGTTTCTGTTACTCCATTCTCTTCTACTACAGTCAACTCCGTTAGATCGGCACTAAATGTAACTTTTCCTCCCCAGGTATCTGTTGGATCATTTACATCTTGTCCTGCCATATAAAAAGTCTTACCTGCAAGTAATAATTCACTTACTGTTTCATCTAAGTGATCTTGTGCAACATCTTCCGTAACGAGTGCTTCTGCTACTCCCGCCTCTACCAGTACTGTCTCTATTAAATCATCAAAATCAACATCTTCTGGTGTGGTGTCTACATCATCCAACGCTGTAAAGTTTTCAGGAATCGTGATAATGTCATCAGTAGGATCGGCATCAAGTGTTTGAATTAATTGCGCTACGTTCAAAGCTGCTACTGGATCTGCTGGGTAAAGAGACTCAGGTGTTACGATACCTTCTGCAGCAGTAGTGCTACCTAAAACATAACCTCCCAAAGAAAACTCTACTGTATCACCTACATTACATGTGTATTCACCTGCACTATTAGTAATTCCTGTTGTTCCTGATGAACAAGCATAGTTTAATCCAGATACATATGTATCTACAAATTGTCCCGTCACTGTTTCCACTGCTAGTGTATCATTATCACTTCCACATCCAACGAATGCGAACATTGAACCTACTACTACCGATGTAGCCATAATCTTTTTTACCATTTACTTCCCCTGATTTTAGTTTGATATACAAAATAATTGCATAACAAATTGAAGAGTAACAGAAAGATGTCACATCTTGTGTCACATTTGAATAATAAAAAAATTATGTTTAAAAAAGATAAATTAATGAGTACTATTGATCAATTTTGTAACACTTCTAATTTAGTTTTCACATCATCCACATGATTTTTCACTCTCACTTTCGTCCAACTTGCCGCTACTTTTCCGTCGGGATCTATGATAAAGGTTGAACGTACCACACCCATATACTCTTTACCCATGAACTTTTTAAGCTGCCAGATACCAAGAAGGTTACAAAGCTCTTTTTCTTCATCTGCTAAAAGTGTGATTTTGAGTTCTTTCTTTTCTATGAAACTTCTATGTTTCTTAGGGGAGTCTGGGCTTACTCCCAAAATGATAGCATCTAGCCCATCAAAGTCTGGAAGCGCTGCTGTAAAATCGCAGGCTTCTGTGGTACAGCCTGGTGTATTGTCTTTAGGGTAAAAGTATAGTACGATCCATCTCCCCTTAATATCTCTTAGGCAGATCTCTTCTTCATCTTGGTTTGGTAGACAAAAATCTGGTACTGCATCACCTACATTTAACATGAATATCCTTTGTTGTTATATCTTTTTTGTGCTAGTATATCAAAAATGCAATGTAGGGTGGATTTATCCACCGTTAATAGGAAAATATACCTCTTTCTCAAAAGGTGGGTAAACCCATCCCTACGCGCACACTAGGAAATACTATCTTATGACCCAAACAAAAGAAGAATTACTCGAAGAGATAGAAAAACTGATCGCTTACGGAAGAGAAGAACCGACCATCAACCCTGCGCTTTTAGAATATTTGGAGATAGAAGACCTCATCAACACAAAAGCCAAACTCTTAGAGAGAGTTGGCGTACTCAGTGATGAAGACAAAGCGTGGTTGGAACAGTTTAAAAAGTATGAATAAACTGCCCCCTGCTTCTAGCGACAGATGACTTCTGAACCACGCAGATCTACCGATTTATCAAACTCAATATTATATTTTTTCAGTATATCGATCTGTTTACCCTGTGCTTCTTCTTTATCGATGATAACCTGCACGCCATTTTTATCTTCTAAGACAATGTACTGGGAAGTCACAGCTTTTATCTTCTCATAAAATTCTTTAAAGTTTTTAAATGCTTCACCATTGACTTTGTCAATAGGCCACATACCAAAGTCATTGTCACCTCTACTGATATCTGAGGCCAGGACTTTAAGCAGAACCACTACTTCACTTTTATCTTCTTCTTGCCACCTTGATGCCAGGTTACTCAATGTTACACGGTTCCTGTTCGTAGAGACAATAAGATTTCTGCTCAACGGAGAAAAAATATACCCTCCATAGATAAAATAACTTGGCATGGTGTCATAACGTGTGGTTTTTACCAAATACATATCATCAGCCGTATGCTTTAACAGTGCCTCAACATGCATAGGCTTTTTATCTCTAATGATCTCTAAACCGACACTGTCACCCATCTGATATCTGTCGACAAAATAATGAAAATGAGTATATTCATGATTTCTAAATTCTACTGTACCGTCATTTTCAATATTATGCCCATCTACAGCCGTTAAGATATCTCCTACTTGAAGTAGACCCGAAAGTGTTGAATTATAGACTACTTTATTGATAAGTTTACCGCTGGTATTGCTGTCAAGTCCATAGTAACGTCTTAAAGCAGGGTTTTCAAGTTTTTGAGTACCTAGTCCCAAATCTGCAAAACCATCGTACTTTTCATCCTTCATATCTTCTATAAAATGTTTCACCAAGTCGACAGGGACAATATACCCGATGTTTTGTGATTTTTTGATCACCTGCATCACTACCCCAACTATCTTCCCGTCAGACAATGCCGGTCCACCGGAATTACCGGGATTTACAGCTGCATCTACCTGTACGGCTAAAAAAGATTCTCCACTATGAGCATATACATGATGTTCAACACGTGAAACCACACCAATGGTCGCAGAAAGCGTATTTCCACCCATAGGGTAGCCGTAGACTACGATTTTTTGTTCCACATGGGGAAGTGCACCAAAAGTAAGTGGTGTCACTCCTTTAAAAAATGCTTCGTCTTCTACTTTCAAAAGTGCCAGGTCTACTTGATGAGAGACTGCATACACTTTTGCTATATAACGTTTACGTTGTCCATAGCGCTGTACTTCCAAAAAAGCTTGATTTGCAACCACGTGGGCATTAGTAAGGATATACCCTCCCGATATAATCGCACCCGAACCGGTACTGCTACGCATAGAACTGTTCCAGGGTGCCTGGTAGTTTGGTATTTTTGAAGTGGAATATATCTTAACGATAGCCTGTTTTGTTCTATCTTCCTTCTCCCCATTTGCTATAAGAAGAAGTGTACTTAATAGTAGTGTCCATAATATTTTCAAAGTTTTTCCTTTGTAGGGTCGATTTATCGACCTTTTACTTTATCATTTTAGCCAAATTATTATGGTCGGTAAACCGACCCTACGCGATAAACTCTTCTGCATCAAAACAATGAATGCCACGTTTTTTTGCTTCTTTTGCCATAAGTCCTGCTTCCGTAGAGCTTAGAAGATTTTTATTCTCATCATAAACTCTTGCAGAACATACACCACAACTTGGACTACGGTCTTTCCCTAT
>JAUVCL010000033.1 GCA_030595845.1 Campylobacterota bacterium | reverse complement strand
GCATACACAAGATCACCCTCATTCTCACGATCTTCATCATCCATCATGATGACCATACGCCCTCTTTTTGTCTCTTCTATTGCTTTTTCTACTCTTTTTATTGCTTCTGCTGACATACTGTCTCCATAACTTTTCTGTATAATATTTCATGTATTATACCTATTCGTACTTCAGTTTTGAAACTTTTTTAGGTTTTTTTAAACTATCAACGGGACAAATACAAAACCATAAAATTCTTCTTTTTCAATATGGGTTTCTGAGAGCTTGTGAAATTTAAATATAGACTTACCTATGGGTATAACAAGCGTACCACCAACTTTCAACTGAGAAAAAAGCGCTTCAGGAATTTCCTCCGCAGAGGCAGAGACAAGAATCTTATCAAAGAGTTCACCCGGCTCACCAAGTACTTCTCTTGCTCTCTTGATACGACAGTGATTATACGTATTGATCTTTGCTAAATTAGTCTTTCCCTGTTCAACCAGTGCTTCTACTCTTTCCAGTCCAGTCACACTTCCTTCTTCCCCTGCGAGATGGCAAAGAAGTGCTGTTGTCCATCCTGAACCTGAACCTATATCCAGCACCGTATCCCCATCGTGAACATTAAGATGTTCCAACATAAAAGCAACAGTAGAGGGTTGAGAGATAGTTTGATCATTACCTATAGAGAGTGGAACATCTTCATACGTAAGTTCTGAAAGTGCATAAGGTACAAAATATTTTCTGTCTACCGCTCTAAAGGCATCAATGATCGTAGGATGCTTCAAAATGTCTGAGAAGATCATCTCATCTAAAAGTGTGTGCATATTTTTCATCATCACGTTTTACCATACACCTTCTATAGCTTTGTCACACTTAGGGCAATGCCCCTCTTTGAGATTGTTTACAGTAGCTCTATATCCAGTACGGTCAACGAGTAATTCATCACACTCGGGACAATGCGTATCTACATTGACCAGTACATTGCCAAGATAGATATACTCAAGTCCGGCTTTTCTTCCTATCTCTCTGGCACGATTGAGTGTCTCCACTCCTGTAGCGTCATGATCAAGCATTTTATAGTTGGGTGAAAAAGCACTCAAATGCCACGGCACATGCTTACCAAGATCATTGGCTATGAACTCTGCCATATCTGTTAAGTCCTTATTGCTGTCATTTTCACCTTCTATGAGCAGTGTCGTTACTTCTACCCAAATACCTGCAGCAACCATTCTTCGCAGTGTATCTTTAACTTCTTCCAGTCCGCCTTTGAGTGATTTTTTATAGTAAGCATCATCCCAGCTTTTCAGGTCAATGTTGGCAGCATCAACCCAACTTACCATGTCTTCGATGATCTCTGGAGATTCATAGCCATTACTTACAAATATATTTTTAAGCCCTTTCTCTTTGGCTATCACACCGATATCTTTTGCATAAGGGTAAAATATCGTCGGTTCATTATAAGTATAGGCAATCGACTCAGCACCCTGTTCAAGTGCCAGTTCTACCATCTGTTCTGGACTTACTTTGATTTCTTCATTGACTTTGCTCTCTTGGGAGATATCCCAATTTTGACAAAATGAACATTTAAAATTACATCCTACGGTTCCAAAGGAAAGTACTTTACTTCCCGGTAACATATGGTAAAGCGGCTTTTTTTCCACAGGATCAACATTTATGGCGATAGGATGCCCATAGACAAGTGTTTTCAATTCACCTTCTACATTTTTATTTACCCCACATATACCAACCTGTCCCTCTTTTAGTTTACAGGAGTGGCGACAAAGCAGACAGATGATCTTATCTTTGCTTTCTTCTTTTTTATAGTATTTCATTGTTTTATGATATGTCATTATGACTCCTTTTTAGAGCCAACTTTATAGTATGTGACTCAACTTTATTAAATCATATCACATAAGGTATAATAAGTCAAGAATAGCAATAAAATATTTAACTATGTAGTGAGTTGTTTAGAGAAGCTTTCTTTATAAAAAAGTTCAAAATCATCTTTTGATAATGGTTTTGAAAAATAATATCCTTGAAAAATATCACAGCCTTTTTCTAATAAAAAATTAAATTGTTCTTCCGTTTCTATACCTTCTGCTACTGTTATAAGATCATATATTTTTGCCATAGAAAGGATCGTTGTGATCATCAGTTCATCAGATTTACGCTCGCCTAGATAACTCACAAAAGAACGATCTATTTTTAACTCTTCTATAGGCATTTCACGTAGAGAACTTAGTGATGAATAGCCTGTCCCAAAGTCATCCATAGAAAAGGAGAAACCTAAACGTTTAATTTTATTTATGATTAAAGAAATTCTATATATATCTTCAATAAGAATTGTTTCTGTCACTTCAAAAATTATTTTTTTTCTTGTATCTTCATTAAGATACTTGTCAGATAATCGCTTCACTTCATCTAAAAAAGTACCATGGAAAAATTGTCTCACAGAGATATTGACCGAAAACTGCTTCAAGTCTAAACCTTTTTGGTCCCATGATTGAAGTGTTTTAAACGCCTCTTCAATAATATAATTTCCCAATTCAATGATCAATCCTGTCTTCTCCGAGATAGTAACAAATTCAAAAGGTGACACGTGACCAAGCTCTGGGCTATTCCATCGAACAAGCACTTCACAACCAATGATCTTCTGCTCCCTGTTAAGCTGTGGTTGGTAAGATAATTGAATTTCATTATGCTCCAAAGCAAAATAGAGTTTACGTTCTACTTTTAAAAGATATTCAACCTCTTTTGCCAATTCATCATTAAAGAGGATAATCCCGTCACGGCCTTTGGATTTTGCCTGATACATCGCAATATCTGCTTCTTTAATGAACTGTCTGGCTTGTGTGAATGAACTTCCAATAGTATTCACACCGATACTTGCACTGATATATAGATGATGACGATCGATCACATACGTTTCCTTCAGTATCCCCAGCAACTCTTCAGAGAAAGCGTAGGCACTTTCCTGACAATTTCCATCCTCATAAAATTTATCACTTATGATTGCAAATTCATCTCCTCCAAGACGAGCGATAGTATGCGTATCATTACAATAGTCTCTAATACGTTTTGCAACTTCTTTAAGTACTTTATCGCCTATTTCATGACCAAGTGAGTCATTGATCGTTTTAAAATGATCAAGATCGATAAGTAATAGATAGACATGTTTTTTGGAAGCATGAATTCTCTTGATCACATAATCCAGATAATCAATAAAATGACGACTGTTATATAACCCTGTCAAGGCATCATGTTGTGCCTGATAATAGTTTTTTTGGATCAAGTTATAACTGTTATCTGAGGCGTAGATCAATACACCCAAAAAGATAAGAGAGAAGATAGAAAGAATATCCCCATATAATTCCCCTATAGATAGTGCATAGACGGTCAATGGTAAAATTAAAATCAATAAAACAGGAAGAAAAAGTTTTCTATCGGAAAACAGCAATGTTGAGGCTACTACAGCTATGCCGATCTGCGTAAAGATTGCAATATAATGAGATTTATTGGCTACTTCTGCTGAATATAAAATAAATGCAAGGGTCCATAATCCGAAGATTATATAAAAAAAATAACTAAGTTTACGATACCAGTTTGCCAGATCTTCTTTACCCATCTCATCAAATTCAAAATCTCTATAGATCTTCCACCCCCATAATGATACGAGTATGACTAAGGCATACAAGATCAATGCGGGTATTATAATATTATTCATCCAACCTAGTCCAATGTATGCTACCCCAGGTATAAAGGAGAGTCCAATCATAAGTAAAATTTGTTTTCGTAGAAAACCATAAAATTTTTGTTTATTCATAACTATTATTTTATAATTATTTTTTATAATATGTGATTAAAATATAATTCTATATGTAAAATATTTGATGAATATGGGATGCTTTAAGAAAAAGAGACCTAAGTAAAGATGCTTCTCTAACGTTTGGGATCCTTGAAGGTAACACTTATTACCTACGTTGGAAAGTGACTTTTTAGATTAAAAATTCATGTAGGATGAGTCAATCATCCCTACATGTTGAGTAGTAGTACTATCAATAAGGAGAGTTAACTACTCTATATACCATGGTATCACCCTCATAAAAAGGTTGATAATATGAACTTCCACATCTTCTGTAACTTATTCCGTTCACATAGGTGGTTACACATGTTGTTGGCATAGAAGCTGAAGCGATAATTGAACCAATGACCAGACCTGTTGAAAATGCAAGAATTGGACGTCCTCCATAATAACCGTATCCACGTCCATGTCCACCATAATAACGATTATGATTTACATTCACGTTCACGTTTCTATTTACGTTTCTATTTACGTTTCTGTTCACATTTCTATTGCTATTTCTATTTACGTTTTTATTTCTTGTCCTATTGCCACTTCTATGTGTACTTCTTGAAGGTCTCGATCTTGCACCACCTCCACGACGTGCACCACCTCCACCTCTTCTTGCTTTAGCAGTTTGAAACAGTGAAACAGTTAAATGTGCAGGTAGAACACTATAGACATTCGTATGTTTTGACTGAACATCAGTATGGACAGAAACAGATGGGGAAAATACGCCTATCATCGCTGCAACAATTGTAAATTTCATTAAAGAACTATTTGTTTTTTTCATTTGTATTCCCTTCTTAGTTTGCACTATTTATTGATATTTTTTCCGCACCTTTTGGTGCCTTAAAGATAAAATCACTGTCCGTAAATTTTGGATTGGTATTCCATGTAAGTGATGTATTGATTCTTGTATCACCATTGATAATACTAAATGTTTTTACCAATGCATGCTCACCCGTAGTAATCCATACATGTATCTCTTTTGTATTATTTTTAAAAGCCACATAGTCACACTCAACACCTGCTACATCTACAGTACCAAAATACTTATTTGTTCTAAATTTAATTCTTTTATCCATATCACTGTACATCAATGTAGAGAGAGGTGTTCTAATCCCAAATTTATCAAAAATAAAATCAAGTGTAGCATCTATAGTTTTGGGTGTTTTAAGTTGTCCGTAATATGAAAAATCATGATCTATCATAGTAAAAAGACCATTATTTATATAGGTACTTCTATTTTTAACATCACCTTTGGTATCTACTCGTAAATTACCAGGTCTCTCTATTTTTACAGATACATTTTGTTTGTAGCTTACAGTTTCACCCTCAAACGTATCATTGTCAATGACGACCGCAGTAAATGCATATTTATTCATACTACCTATTTGTGCATAGACATTACTTACAATACTTTTTACAGACTTCTCTTGAGCCAAGAGGTTTGTACTTGAAAGTAATAGCCCAAGACTTATTACACTGAATGCTTTTTTATATAAGTTCATCTTCTTTTCCTTTTTATTATATACCCAACAATGATATCACATAAAAATTTAAAAATAGTATCTTCTGACAAAAACATACAGATGTACTCTTAATTATCTCCCAATGATAGAATTGAACAGCCTCTAAAAGTATATTATAGTGTCTACTAAATAATTAGGTATTTTTCTAATATAGAAAAGAGGAAATGCAGTCTGTGCAGAAAAGAATCTTAGAGGATATCTCTTAATACCATTGCATAATGCAAAACAACAAGATTTAAAAGAAAGATCCCCATGGAGGATCCTTTTGAGAGAAAGCGTTGAAAAGGTGTTTTAACTTTATGTAAGGTCATCATACTTATGGTCATATGTATCACGGTAAGTACAAATATCACAGCAACAAAATAGAGTTTGATACGTAAGGCATCTATCACTTCATTGGTTATATTTGAAAAAAGTATATCAATTAATCCATTGTTGTTGATCATGGTATAGCCGGTAAAAAGTAAAACTATCAGTGCACCTGTTTCAAAATAACCGTAAATAGGTCCTATAACCGGATACACAGCTTCCTGCTCTTCTTTTTTTCTTAGGCTCACCCCAAGTAAGAACATAAAAAAAGCGCCACCTATCCATGCAATGGCTGCAACAAGGTGTAAATGTATTTCCCAGCCCACTAGTTACTTTCTTTTCTGTGATGCCCTAAAGAACAATGTTCTTTTGCATTTTCTTTATCCAGTAAGAGAAGTGAATTGGGCTTGATCTTGTTCCATGTGTCTGCCTCTTGAAGAAGAAAAACTTCTACTTCCATTTCCAAAAGTGTTAAAAGTGTTTTATAGCCTAACTCTTTAACATAAAGTGTATCGACATTCAAGGTTTTAAAATACTCAAAAAACTCTGGTGATTTTGATGTCTTATGCGGATTTTCCTGTACAATGATCTGCCCTTCATCCAAAGTTTTATCTTTGTATAAAAAAGCAAAAGAATGTGCTTTTCTAAAACGATGTGCAATGGTTTTTTTGTCTTCTTCAACGGGAATAAGCGTCATTAGCTATCCAGCTTTAAAACAGCCATAAATGCTTCTTGAGGTACTTCCACTCTACCGATGGACTTCATACGTTTTTTACCTGCTTTTTGTTTATCTAAAAGCTTTCTTTTACGGGTGATATCTCCACCGTAACATTTAGCAGTTACGTTCTTACCCATAGATTTTACATTGGTACGTGCAATAACATTATTTCCGATACTCGCTTGAATTGCGACTTCAAAAAGTTGTCTTGGGATCAATTCTTTAAGCTGTGCCACAAAAGCAAGCCCTCTTGTACGTGCTTTGTCTTCAGGCACAATAATAGAAAGTGAGTCTACAACGTCTCCTGCCACACGGATATCAAGCTTCACAAGATTCCCTGCTCTAAACCCTATAGGCTCATAGTCAAAACTTGCATACCCTTTGGTAAGAGATTTGAGCTTATCATAGAAGTCCAACACGATCTCATTCATAGGAATATCATACTCAAGAAGGACACGTGTTTCATTCAGGTAGTCCATCTTAATTTGAATTCCACGACGGTCATTGAGTAATTTTATAAGGTTACCTAGATACTCCTGAGGAGTTAGGATCGTTGCTTTGACATAAGGCTCAAAAATAGTATCGATCTTTTGTGGTTCAGGAAGTTCAGAGGGATTTTGTATCTCAAACTCTTCACCATTGGTCTGTTTGATCTTATAAACAACCGTAGGAGCTGTAGCAATAAGTTCAAGGTCAAATTCACGTTCAAGACGCTCTTTCACAACTTCCATGTGTAACATACCAAGGAACCCTGTTCTAAAACCAGATCCCAATGCCATGGAACTTTCAGGCTCAAAGCTCAGTGATGAATCATTGAGTTTAAGTTTATTAAGTGCATCCCTAAGATCTTCAAACTTATCTGTTTCTATAGGGTAGATCCCGGCAAAAACAAATGGCTTAGCCGGTTCAAAACCATGCACAGGCTCATCTGTAGGGTTCTTGACATCCGTAATGGTATCACCCACTTTGAGTGAATCCACTGTTTTAAGTCCCATCACCACAATACCGATCTCACCAGTACGTATCTCATCTGTTTTAATAGGTGCTACAGGATTGGGATACATTAGGCTCAGTACCTGATGGTCATCTTTTGTCCCCATCACTTTTGCCATCTGACCTTTAGATATCTTACCGTCAAATACACGCACAAGTGCCAGTGCACCCATATAATTATCAAACCATGAATCATAAATAAGTGCTTTAAGCGGTGCTTCTTCATCTCCCGTAGGTGCAGGGATACGTGCCACAATACTATCAACAAGTTCTGCTACTCCCACACCTGTTTTAGCTGAAACAAGATTGTGTTCTGTGGCATCTATACCTATGGCTTCCTCAAGTTCTGCGAGTACTCTGTCAGGGTCAGCTGCAGGAAGATCTATCTTATTGACTACCGGTAAAAGTTCCAGATCATTTTCAATGGCTATATAGACATTGGCAATGGTCTGTGCCTCAACTCCTTGTGCCGCATCTACGATGAGCAATGCACCGTCACTTGATGCTAGAGAACGACTCACTTCATAAGAAAAATCAACATGACCCGGAGTGTCTATAAGGTTAAGAATATAGTGTTCATCACCTTTGGCATAATCCAGTCTCACAGACTGTGCTTTAATAGTGATACCACGTTCTTTTTCGATGTCCATCGTATCCATCACCTGGGCAGACATTTGTCTATCAGAAACCGCTCCACACTCTTGTATAATACGGTCTGCAAGCGTAGATTTACCATGATCGATATGTGCGATAATCGAAAAGTTACGAATATTTTTTTGTGGTACTGCCTTAGCCATTTATTTCCTTGTTATATCTCTTATGTATACTCTCGTTCCCATCGTCCTCGATGGGAATGCATACTTTATGCATTCCCACGCAGAGCATGGGAACGAGGTTTTTTGTATATTACGTATTTGTTTCAAAAAGTGAATTTACACTTTCATTGTTATGCACTCTTCGAATCACTTCACCCAACATAGAAGCTGTGGAAAGCATTTTAATTTTAGAACATCTTTGATCCATTGGAATCGTATTAGCTACAACCAACTCATCAAGATCACCATTTTCTATGCGTTCATAAGCAGGACCTGAAAGTACCGGGTGCGTACAACATGCCATCACGGATGTTGCACCAAGCTTTTTAAGTGCTGCGGCACCTTTTACCATAGTTCCTGCCGTGTCAACCATATCATCAATAAGGATAATATCTTTGCCTGCAACATCTCCGATCACATTCATGACTTCAGATTCATTGGCTTTTTCACGACGTTTATCTACAATGACCATATCTAAACCCAGTTTATTTGCAAAGTATCTTGCTCTTGCTACACCACCAATATCGGGAGAAGCGATTACAGGGTTTTTAAATTTTTTAGCCCTGATATAGTCCATAAATAAAATAGCACCGTAGAGATTATCTACAGGAATATCAAAGAAACCCTGTATTTGAGACGCATGCAGATCTACCGTTACCAAACGTGTGATACCCGCTGTTTCCATCAGGTTTGCCACCAATTTAGCCGTAATGGGTACACGTGGCGCTGCTTTTCTGTCTTGTCTTGCATAACCGTAATACGGTACAACAGCGGTGATGGATTTTGCAGAAGAACGCTTTAATGCATCCGTCATGATAAGCAGTTCCATCAAGTTTCCATTTGCAGGTGCAGAAGTCGGCTGAATGATAAATACATCTTTCCCACGTACAGATTCTGCAATTTTAATGTTGATCTCACCATCAGAAAATCGGTTGATGATTGCTTTAGAGAGCGGTTGCTCTAAATATTTGGCTATCTCTTCAGAGAGTTCAGGGTTTGATGTTCCAGAAAAAAGCATATATCCGCTCATAGTGTACCTTTTATAGTGATTTAATACGCGTATTTTACACAAAACATCATAAAAAGGGGATTTAAAGCTCTACAGTATTACACTTATATATACAAAATATAACTACGGATTTAAATGATACGAAAAGTTTTTAAGAAAAAACCCTCTGGCAAAAGCAAGATAGATGCATTTCTAGAAAAATATAAATTACCAAAAGCCTATCTTTCTGTGAATCGAAGAATGATCACTAGAGGCGTTGCCATAGGACTTTTTTGGGGTTTTATCCCTATGCCTATGCAAATGCTCGCTGTTATGGCAACAACCCCTCTTTTACGTTTTAATGTACCTATTGCTATCTCTATGGTTTGGCTAAGTAACCCTTTTACTATGCCACCTATGTATTATGTGGAATACCTTACGGGTAACTTTATTTTAGGACAAGAAGGTATTGAAGGTATAGAGTTGACAATGGAATGGTTCACTGAACATTTTGATGATATACTTGTACCCCTTTATGTGGGAACAGCATTTTATTCCATCATAGTCAGTGGCTTTGTTTATGTACTCTTGAACCGCCTATGGATAAGGTCTGTACATAGTGAAAAGCATGAACGAAAAACAACACGTGATGAAAACAAGTCAAAAAATAAAGATTAGTAAATTTTATAATTATTATAATCTTTAACATTCATTTAACACACTTTAAGCTATAATTTTATGTTGTAACAATCAACGGAATGTTGTCCCTACCTGATCCCTTTTTTTAGGGCCAACATTTTCATCTAACTTTCATATACTCTTTTTAATACACCAACCATTAACCAAACTAGTTTATCATAAACAAAAAAAGAACTTTATAATGCATAAAAAACTCACCTTGGCACTTCTACTTCTTCTCTCCTTTTCAAGCCTACATGCAGCCTATACGCTTATAGAAAGCAAACGTGTAAAAAGTAAAATAGACCGTATGCCAAAAAACAAAGTGGCAGATATGAAACGTATCCCGCAAAATCCTGCTTATTATGCCAGTCAGATCAAACCATTTTCAAAAAGTAAACAAAAAAAACTTGATAAAGAATTTAATAAAAAATACTTCAAACCATGGACTATCAACAAATTGGATATCCCAAAACAAGACTTTGGATGGGAAGTACGTTTTATTACAAAAAAACCTATATACAGGGCTAAAGGGTCAGTTATACGGTCATCTATTTACAATAAATGGATAGACAATGCACATTATGAGCACATTAATAGTAAAAAATATAAAGCTATTACTATCCGTCGAACCAATGTAAGAGCCCTCCCTACTTCTGCTTCATTTTACAGAGACCCCAGAAAAACAGGAGAAGGTTTTCCTTTTGACTATAATCAAAACTCTGCACTGCATATCAATATACCCCTTATCATTTCACATTATTCCAGAGACAAACGCTGGGCTTTTGTCCAGGCATCTTACTCCTTCGGATGGGTAAAAACCTCTGATCTGGCTCTGGTCAATAATGATTTTATTAAAAAATTTAAGAATGACAACTATGCCATGGTCATCAAAGATAATCTTAGACTTTATCATGATAAGAAAGATATCTCTTTGGTTAAATTGGGTGCTCTCTTCCCTATTGCTAAAGATGGCAAGCACTACCTCGTTGCTTCTCGTGATAAAAAAGGTCATGCAGAGATTGAAAAGATAATTGCGACCAAAACAAATATACTTGCTAAAAAACCGTTACCGTTTACCCCAAAGAATGTATCTATGGTTGCACGTGAGTTTTATGGAGAACCTTATGGTTGGGGTGGAAGTTATGAATGTCGTGACTGTTCTGCAACAACAAGAGACTTTCTTGGAACCTTTGGTATCTTTTTACGTCGTAACTCAAGTGCGCAGGCAAAAGATGGTAAAAGGATCAATATAAGAGGTCTCAGTAAAGCCAAAAAGAAAAAGAAGATCATCCAAAAAGCAGAGCCTTTTCGATCCCTTCTTCATGTTACTGGGCATATTGTACTCTATCTTGGTCACTATAAAGGGGAACCAGTCATTATGCATACCTACTGGGGTATACGTAAAAAAGACAGAACCAAACTGATTACAGGTCGTACCATCATTACCAGTACGGAACCGGGTAAAGAACGTGCTGATATACGTGAAGGAAGTAAACTGATCAATACATTGAGTTCTATCGTCAATTTTTAACAGAAATTTAGCTAAAATCCAAGTATTAAAATGCAATGCAGGGAGGCACAAAATGCCCAGTCGTCCAAAAGAAAGAATTAAAATATTTACCACTACCATTACGGCAGGGGTGCACAAAGGTAAAAAGGTTGAAATACCAGATATCTTTACCACAAGAAGCTCAAAAGGTATTTTAAAAGAGTCACTGTTCAATACCCTTCAATTTGATATCATAGATAAAAACTTTGTTGAAGTCTTTTCAGGTTCAGGCTCGATAGGACTTGAAGCACTCAGCCGTGGTGCAGGACAATGTTATTTTATGGAATACAATAAAATAGCCTTTCGCTGTCTTGAAGGCAATGTAAAACGTGTAGATCCTTCCAAGTCTCATCTCTTTTATGGAGACAGTTTTGAAAAGTTTTCATTGGTCTATGAGATGGTTAAAAAGTCCAAGGAAAAAACCTACTTTTACTTTGATCCTCCCTTCTCTACCCGTGATGGAATGGATGATGTCTATGACAAAACCATTACGCTGATAGAAAGCATTGAACCTGATGTTGTGGAACTGGTCATTGTAGAACATATGACAAATCTTGACATGCCAGATACCATAGGTGCATTAACGCTGATGAAACGTAAAAAGTTTGGGCGCAGCACCATGACATATTACAGACCAACCGAGTAGTAAAGGAATAACAATGACTAAAAAAGAAGACCACATTGCGCTCTTTATAGACTGTGACAATATTTCACACCGTTCTATAGAAGGCATCATTAATGAACTCAGTAAATACGGTATAGTCAACATTAGACAAGCCTATGGAAACTGGACAAAAGACAACCTCAAGAACTGGGAAGACAAACTACTTGAATTTGCCATTAAACCCATACAGCAATTCGACTACTCTAAAAATAAAAATGCCACAGACATTCTCATGACTATTGATGCGATTGATCTGCTTCATACAAAAGATATCGATGCTTTTGCGTTTGCTACCTCTGACTCAGACTTTACTCCTGTTGTGATGCGAGTACAGGCTGAAGGTATTAAAGTCTTTGGATTTGGAGAGAAAAAGACACCCAAACCATTTATGGCTGCATGCTCACAGTTTATTTTTACAGAAAAACTCATGAAAGGTCAGGCACAACAACAAGGCAGTGAACCCATAGATGTGATGCAGGCACCTGTAAAAAAATCAGGGAAAGAGATGCGTAGCGATACGTGGCTGGTCAATGTACTACGTACAGCTGTAGAACAGACCATGGATGAAGAGGGATGGGCAAACCTCGCCAGTATAGGTCAATACATCAACAATTCAACCTCATTCTCACCCATCAACTTCGGATACAAAAAATTGAGTAATCTCATAGATGAGATAGACATCTTTGATGTCTATGTAGATGAAGATAGCAAACAGATGAGTATTAGAGATAAGAGATTCTACTAAGAATCTTCTATCCGCCCTCGTTCCACCTCTCCCGAGGTGGAACACAGACAACAATTCAAACTACCAAAACCTCTCAACTTCTATAAGCCCATCCATATCTTCATAACCCCTAGCACTGCTATAACGCCAATGAATAGCCTCATCTACATACCCTCGTTTTATAGGATTTTGATGTATATACTCTATCTTGCTTATCATCATGGCATCTGACTGCATAAGTTTTGGCTGATACCCCTCTTCCCAAACTTGATAGGTTTTTTCTTTATGATGAGCCTTTTTATAGAAAGCAAGTTGATCTAGAATGGTGGTTACATTTTCTCTTTTTAGCATATCAAGTATCTGTTTGGCTGTATATTGTTTAAATGACTGCATACTTTTTTGTAAGTCATTGCTTTGCACAAGCATATGTAGATGGTTCTCAAGTACCACATAGGCATAAAGTTTTAGATCATCTTTTTTTTGTAAAAATTTCAAGCAGTCTATCACTATCTGTACACTCTCTTTTCTTGTAAATATCGGTAGCCAGTGCAGTATAGTACAGGTGACAAAGTGCGGATGTGTTGGTTCATATATTTTGTATCTGCTTCTTCCCATTTTTACTCTCTTTTTTATTTATTGTATGGGGTTTTACAGATAGAAGTTAATTATATGTCATATTGTCATATTTTTGATATACAAGTCAATCTCGTTCCAGCTCTCCTGAGGTGGAATGCATATACAGTGCTCTTGTGTTTATGGGAGTTTGTTTGTAACTTGTATTGATGTATGCGTTACATCTCGGGAGAGATGGAACGAGAAAGCAGAAAAGGTGACTGTTGGGACAATGCAGTGAGTGAGAGTTTCTTTCATTCACTCAAGACTGAATTGCATCATGAACGCTTCAAAACAAGGGCTGAAGCCAATCAAGCTATCTTTGAATACATAGAGGTATTTTACAATAGACAGAGGCTTCATTCGACCAATGACTATATGTCTCCAGTCAATTATGAACACAAGATGCTACAATATCAAACGGCTGCGTAATCTTTAGGGGAACTTGTCTGAATTTTGGGTAGCACATCAATATAGTGGACCATTTGGTTTAGAAATGGGAATGAAAATAAATGAAATTGACAAAAATGCAAATAAAATAGCTGAAGGCAGATATAAAGTTTCTGTAACAAAACCTCATACTGCTTTTGATTTATATGTTGTATTCGTATCACCTACAAAAGGACTATATATGATTAGAGCTATAAAGAAAAACATACCTACAAATGTTTTTGGTAATAGTTTAAAGTCTAAATATAATTCAATAGAAGAAAAGCTAAATAATGCCTATGGAAAGAGTAAAAGATATGACTTTATACAAAGTGGGAGCCTTTGGTCTGAAAATCAATATTGGATGATGGGATTACTAAAAGGAGATAGAAGTCTTGCTACTGTTTGGAGTGAAAAAACTGTATCAAAATTCTCTAATAATATTACAGGAGTTCTATTAAAAGCTAAAGCACTAAATCAGAACACTGGTGCTTTAATACTTGAATATGAATTTTCTAATTTTGAAGATAGTAAAAAAGAAATCACATCTATAGAGGATAGTTCTCTATAGATAATGCTACTCTAAGAATATTTCATCCTAAACTAAGTAAGCATATTTTGAAAATTTTTAAATATGCTCTTATTTCTTATAACTCAAAGGTAATAAAGTGAGAACAATATTCAGTAAAATATCAGGTGTGACTTTTGATAATAGACAAAGTCTTATTAAAAAATATGCAAAAAACGATGCATCTCTTTATATCAAAAAAGAACCCCAAAATAAGTATGATAAAAATGCTATGTCACTTTATATACAAAGTGGTTTTTCTATTTTCAAAAAGTTTCATAAACTTGGTTATATAAATGCTGACTTAGTAGCCGAAGATGTATGTTTTAAACAAGAAGTAAAAATAATTAAAGTTACGGGTGGTGGTTTGTTTAGTAAAAAAAATTATGGTGTAAATATTGAACTTACTATACTTGATCAAGGAGATAAAGGTTATTGTTAGAATTGGCCTAAAAATATGTCAGATTCTCATATGAATGTTGTTCATAATAGATTTTTCAAATGAGGGTTAAAGAGAGATATCTGTAAATCCCTCTTAATCTTATCTATTCAAAATACTCTTCAATAATTTGAGGAAAAAGTTTCATAGTTTTTCTGGCTTTGTCAATTTTAGGTTGAAAGACTTCTGCTGAGTTAGGGTAATTAGTAATGAATTCATTATAGATACCTATCTTATCTTGCATATGTGCTTCCAAAGCATCCAGTACAGACTGCATATTTTCTTTAGAGGTAGCATACTTCATC
>JAUVCL010000008.1 GCA_030595845.1 Campylobacterota bacterium | reverse complement strand
GCTCTGATATGATGATATATTAGGAGCAATACCAAAATCTTTACTCTTTATATTTATAGTTTCCTTTGTACCAGTACACCCAGTCACCATCCCTATAGATAAGATACTTATTACTAATATCAAAACTTTTAACTTTTTCATTTTAAATCCTTGTTATTTTATATGAAAAGTATAACCAATTTAGGCATTAATAATAACGTCATTTTAAAAGTAAAAAGTAAAATTTATATATCCGCTTTAGTACCTTTGTTGATTTGCACCCATTAACCCTTATTAAATAACAATATAATTAGATTTAGAATAAAAACAAGGAAAAATGAAATGAAAAATATATCACTAGGACTGTTATTCCTTTTGGGTTTACTATTAAGTGGCTGTGCATCAAGCACACCACAAAAAAAACCATACGTTGTAATGCCTCTTCCAGTTCTAAAAACATATTCAATGGAAGGATTGTGCAGAACTGTCCGCCACAAAAATGAGCTTGAGATAAAGCAAGCAATTCGTGGAACTTATTACCAAAAAGCAAGTCCCGAACAAATAAATTCTTTAAAGCAACAAGTTGTAGATGCGAGAAATGAGCTAAAAAGAAGAAAGCTTTTTAGCAAAAAAGAATGGAGGCTCATAGAAAAAAGGGAGGTACAGGTGGGAATGAGTAAAAATGCTCTTTTATGCTCTTGGGGTACACCTAGCAGCATAAACAGAAGCTCTTATGGTCCAGACCAATATGTTTACTACAACCAATATGTTTATTTAAGAGGAAACCGTGTAACTGCCTGGAATTAATATACAAGTCCTAGCGTTGGTTAAGTAGGTATTGTTAAGAGAAAAACATAAAAATGGAGAATTACCTTGTGAAAATAATTATAGCGATGCTCACAATTTTAATGGTAGGTGGGTGTGCGAATAAATTAAAGAAATCTCATAGTGCATATAGCAATAAAAGCAAAACAATAATTGCAAGCAATGATACAGACTCTTTCAATAATCAAGACGATGTAAGTTCAATCACTAAAAATGTCATACCTGAAACACGGTCAGTAGCACGTGAATACAGCTGCAAAGAACTTACAAAAGTGCAAGCATACTCTCTCATGAATTCTGGACATACCTATCTAGACAAAGATAGTGATGGTCATCCTTGTGAGTGGGGAAAAGAATCATCATTTTATACGCCAAGCTATAAAAGTAACTGCCATTATGTAAGTGGCTATAGAAGAAAAAATGGTACTTATGTACGTGGATATACGAGATGCAGATAAGACTAAGTTAGGGAGGAGAATTTTGTCGCAGACTGCGCAAACGTTCTCCCCAATAATACCTGCCTGATTAACATAATTTCTTATTCTATCAAAAAATTAATTAACGCGTTCCAGCTTTCAAGAGCTGGAACGCATGCTTATATATCTAGTGGTAGTCTATTTTATTGACAAAAGTATTTTTGTTGTGTATAATTACACAAAGGATTGAAATGCCGACTATAATGAGAATTGATGGATTTAGGTTCTTCTTTTTTAGTGATGAACATTCTCCATCTCACATTCATATAGAAAAAGGTGATGGCTACACAAGAATTGAACTAGAGTCCATCAAAATAACGGATAGTTATAATCAAAACTCCAAAGAGTTAAAAAAGTTAACTAAATTAGTGAAACAGAACAACGAAAAACTAAGAAAGGCATGGAATGAGTACTTCAAACAATAGAATATTGATAGAGACAGTGGGTTTTAGTGATACTAAGATGTATATTGAACTAAATACCAAGAGAATATTAGCTGTTCCTTATACCTATACCGAGCGTTTAAGCAATGCAACGAAAGAAGAGCTGCATGAATACAGATTGATTGCCAATGGTATAGGGATACATTTTGAGAAGATAGATGAAGATATCTCACTTGAAGGTATTATTAGAGATTTTGGATCTCAAACAAAACGGATCAATATCTCAGTAACAACTGACTTTTTAGATAAAGCAGACAAATACGCAAAAGAGCATCATATGAGCCGGTCTGCACTTCTCCAAACTGCCACGACAGAGTTTATTGCTTCTTGAGGTACAAATAACTCTATATCTCACGTAATGAGAAAAAAGTCACTCAAGTATAATTTTTAATAAAACATCGCAGACATATATCCAACCACTGAACTACTGTCACCACTAGCATCTGCTGAAGTACGGTAGTCAAGTAGTTTGGATGAGAGTTTCATGTGTTGTGCTACGAGTATCATGGCTTGTATGCCTATGAGACCACAGGCTTTACATCCTTTTTCAATTTCATTTAGATCTAGTTTAGCAACTGACCTTAAACAGTTTTCATCAAATGCTTTTGCTTCTTCCAAGGTGTGAAAATGACTGAGGTCGGAGCTTATGATCACTGCATTGTCTTTGTTTTGAAGCAGTGCAGTGATCAGCGGTGCTAATTCTTTTGCATTTGTATCACCATAGATGAGTTCTATAATCTTTGTTTGAGGGAAATAATGTTTGATAAAAGGCATTTGTACTTCAGTGGAGTGTTCTTTTTCATGTGCTTTTGGTTCAAAGCCAATGTCAAACTTTTTTGCCAGTGCAAAGAGGTAGGGGCTGTCTATATCTAGTGCTCCACAAGGCGTTTCATACTCTTCATAATAGCTTCCCGAGATACCTTTAAAATAGTGGTGATGGCTGGGACCTATAATGATGAGACGTTTGGCTTTTGTTTTTTGCAAAAATTGGTAGGCAAAATTGGCTGTAAACCCACTATATACATAACCTGCATGAGGGACTATCACTGCTCTTGGCACAATGTTTTGTACTTCTTTTGAGATTGAAATTTTTTGAAAACTTTGAGTGAATTCTTTAAAATATACTTCTACTTTTGCACACTCCTGTGGATAAAATTGACCTCGTACTGCCGCTTTTCTAGTAGCATTAGACATTATTTCTCCTTGTACTTTGTGGCATGATAGATGGAGATTTCAGGATGTTGAGAGAGGCAGTCACTTGTTAGGTTGGCTTTTTGGCATAAAGAGGAGAAAAAAGCATCAAAATACGGAAGATCTTCCCAGACTTCAGGTAAATAAGTAGCCTGTTTATCTTGGTATTTGAGTATGATTCCGTCTTGCAGAGGTGTGACTTTGGTTTTTAAATCTGCGACATCAAGATATTCAAGTATTTTAGGTTTTGAGAGGATAGAAACTTCTATCGTTATATCTTTTAACTCCTCCATGGTTACAGGTTTAAATCTTGGATCACGCAGGGCAGATGCCTGCGCATTTGCAATGATGTCTTTATACATAGGTCGGTAGGCTTGCAGTGAACCGATGCATCCCCGAAGTTCTTCATTGGGGCCTGTATTAAGTGTAATGAAAACCGCAGCATTTTCCTGTAGGGCAGGGTATGTTTTAAGTGCATGCTCCAAATCAAATGTATCAGGTTGGTTGAGGGCAACTAAAATAGCGGCTTTAGCAAGAGATATGAGTATATCAGTCATGAGATCCTCCTTATTCTTTATTCTAACATAGGGTACCTCAAATAACCCTAGTTACTCATAACATCACTAGCTTTAGTCTAGGCTAGGCACTCTTTTGAAGTCCTAGCCATAGCTAAGTCGAAAAAGAGTAACAACGCATAGGCGAAAGCTAGTGATGCCCGCAGGGTGGGCTTTGCAAACGCAACCTTTCAGAAGATGCTTACTTCGTCTTAGCTATGGCTAGGACTTGAAAACCTCTTGCAAAATCTTACATTTGCAAAACCCATTATGAGTGACTAGGGTTATTTGAGGTGCCCTAAATTAGAATAATCAAAAAAATCATTTTGATATTAATTAATGCAGATTTCAAGTCTGCTCGATACAATACTAGTCTATAGTCTTTACAACAGACTCAACACTCAAGGAATTAGTTTGAAACATTTATTATTCATTATTTTATCACTACACCTTTTTACTTTAAGCCTTTTTGGGGTGGATGCAACACTCAAAATAGAGAAAGATGTAGAGCATCGTTCCCGTATAGCACTACTTGACGGATCATCTGTAAAGAATCCACGAGTCTTTAATATTTTACTCTCGGATCTTAAGATCTCTGGACATTTTATACCAGACACGACACATCATCAAGGTGATATTACAGGAAAGTTTATTCCGCCTGCACTTAAGGGGCAGGAGTATGTACTGAAATACAGTATGAATCAACAATCAGGTTCAAAACTTTTAATACGTCTTTTAAAAGCGTCAGACGGTACACAGGTTTTCAAAAAAAGTTATGCTGTCCCTTCTAAAGCGAAGATGCCGTTTTTACTACACAAAGCGATAGCTGATGTAAATAATGTGTTAAAGTATCCAGACATTTCCTGGATAAACCGTTATGTGGTCTATGCTGTTTATACAACGCCTGGACGCAGTGAAATACGTTTGGCTGATTATACGATGACGTATAAAAAAACCATTATTAAAGGGGGATTAAACCTCTTTCCTAAGTGGGCAGATGCAAAACAAAGAGCTATCTATTATACCTCGTATAAAGAGTTAATTCCCACCTTGTATAAACTCAATATTTATAATGGCTCCAAACAAAAGATAGCAAGTTCTCAGGGAATGTTGGTCTGTTCAGATGTCAGTAAAAATGGCTCTAAGATCTTACTGACCATGGCACCGGAAGGGCAGGCAGATATCTATGAAATGAATGTTGCCTCAAGATCTAAAAAAAGAGTGACAAAGTTTAAAGGTATCGATGTGAACGGTAGATATATTGACAATGAGAGTCGCATTGTATTTATCTCTAACCGATTGGGATATCCGAATGTCTTTAAAAAATCTATAAATTCAGCAGCGACTTCACAGGTAGTGTATCGTGGACGAAACAACAATGCCTGTGATGCCCATGGAAATAAAATAGTCTATTCGAGCAGGGAAAGCAATAATGCCTTTGGCAAGAATACGTTTAATCTCTATCTTGCCACTTCAGGCAGCTCAAGTACAAGACCTCTTACGGCAACGGGGACAAACCAGTTCCCACGTTTTTCAGCGAATGGTTCGGTCATACTTTATCTTAAACAAAAAGGGCATAGCACCTCTATAGGATATATCAATTTGACAAGCTCTCAAAGTTTACTTTTCCCGTTTGATGACAAAAAAGTCCAATCGATAGATTGGTAGTATATTTAAAGCATAAAAAAAAGGATATAAATGACACATAAATTACTCATATTAACAGCAGTTATTTCACTATTTTTGAGTGGATGTGGACAAACAGCCCCCGATTTGAATGGTAGCAATAATATTTCAGATGCAAATGCGATCTCAGGTGATACGGTAAGTATCGATGAAAGCGCTTATGGTAATGAATCTGATGGAAACTACAACAGCAGTACAGATGGTTTTAGATCTGTCTATTTTGATTTTGGAGATTATGCGATCTCTTCAAATATGGAAAATAATATGAATAATAATATTAAAGTAGCTTTGGCTGTGTCTTCCAAAATCAAAATTGAAGGTAATTGTGATGAGTTCGGTACGGATGAATACAATTATGCCTTAGGTCTTAAAAGAGCTAAAGCGGTCAAAGACAGTCTTGTATCACAAGGTCTAACTTCTGGTAAAACAGTGATGGTCAGTTTTGGTGAGAGTAGTCCGGTTTGTACTGAACCCAGTGATAGTTGTTACGATAGAAACAGAAGAGTTGATATCCGTTTGGTTAAGTAGGATACAAATGATATATAAGATGGATAGCATAAGTAAATACCTGGCCACTATGGCGTTGATGATGACTGTGAGTTCTATGACACTATATGCAGAACCCTCTGTCTATGGGTTTGGCAGCAATGATACCACACCGTCCAGACAATCTTCCTCCTCTTCTAAAAGGTCGATAGCATCTATGCAACAGAAAATAGCACAGCAGGATGAGCGTATAGATGGGTTGATCACGATCATTGAAGGGTTAAGTGCATCTCTTAATGAATTACAAATGAGAGAAGTACAGGGCTCTTCTGTAAATACCAATCGTCCCAATGATGATCTGCTTAAAAAATTGGCAGGCATGATAGATGAAATTAATGCAAATTATGTCAGTAAAGAAGAACTTCAAGCCCTATTGGGTAAAAAACAATTCAAGGCAGTGTCCAAGAAAAAAACAACGACTAAAAAAAGTACAGTAAAGTCTTCTCAAAAAGGGAAAAACTCTCTTGCTAATAAAAGTAATGCCACACTGTACAGTGAAGGTGTGAGATTTTTTGTAAAAAAACGTTATACGGAAGCACAAAAGAGATTTGCGATAACCGATACACAACGATATAAGCCAGCTGCATCAAATTATTATCTGGGTGAGATCGCATACTATACAAAGAAGTATGAAGATGCTATATTTTACTTTAAAAAGAGTGCAGGTCTGTACGATAAGGCGAGTTATATTGACACACTGCTTTTACATACAGCCGTGTCGTTAGAGAAGAGTGGAGATAAAGGTCAGGCAAAAGCATTTTATGAAAATATTATAGCCAACTATAAGGGAAAGAAGTCTGCTAAAATTGCCAAAGAAAGACTGAAAAAACTTTAGGATAAACCATGTTTAAATATCTACTTCTCAGTATCTCATCTTTATGTACAGTATTGGCAAATTCAAGCTATGAATTCTTGCCACCTAAGGGTACAGAGACAAGGCCCGTCTCCAAAACGGTTTTTAAACTGATCAAAGGTGACAGTGAAAGAACAGTAGATCTTACAGGGGAAAATTTCATTGTGGTCTCCGTACGTGAACGTGGTAGTGACGGGCGCTTTTATGCCGTTGATAGCGACGGTACGGTATGGTGGAGCGGTGCTGTGACTTCAGGTGCACCAGAATTTAGAAGCCCTTCTGGAATTTTTCCTATTATTCAAAAAAAGCGTTACCATATGTCAACACTATACCCTGAAGAAAGCGGTGTAAATAATATGAATTATATGATGAAATTTACAAATTCTGGGCATGCTTTACATGAAGGGAGTGTAGACTGGATGTCTCATGGCTGTATACACATTGATCCCAAAGATGTACCGGTTATTTATAAGTGGTCAAACTTTAAAACAAAAATTGTCATCACAAGGCATACGTATATGCCTTTTGCTACAAAAGATCTTAGAAAGATTTATGAGAAGAAGTAGAAGTTCTCTAAACTTTTTATAACTCTTCTGCTCTTTTGTAGGCAGCTTCTATAGCGTTTATACAAGATGCTCTTACGTTACCTTCTTCTAATGCACCATAACCTGCAGCTGTTGTGCCTCCTGGACTCATAACACCGTCTTTAAGAAGTGAAGGATGTACCTCTTGTATGAGTGTACCAAATCCTGCAAACAAACCTCTCATTGTAGCCATAGCATCTTCTCTTTTTAATCCTTGTTTTACCGCACCATCTGCCAAAGCTTCAGCAATGAGTGCCAAGTAGGCAGGCCCGGAGCCAGCGAGTGCAGTAGCAATATCTATCTCTTTTTCAGTGTTTAACCAAAGTGTTTCGCCTACAGCACCTAAAAGTTCAGACGCTTCTTTTTGGTATCTGTGGTCACCAGTCAGTGTGGTCATAGAAGCACCTACAGAAGCGGCCAAGTTTGGCATAGCTCTGACTACGGCTTTACTTTTAATGTTTTGTTTCAGCTTTTCTACTGTTGTACCTGCCAAAACAGAGAAGAGCACTCTGGCTTTACCTGAGAGCTTTTTACCGACTTCTTCCACATTGTTTGGTTTGACACACAAGAGTACTGTTTTATTTGTTATATCAAAATCATCCAATACATATTTGTCAACATGGACATCAAGTGCTTTTTCAAAAGCATCAAGTTTGTTCATGTCACGACCTACGACTTCAATATTATATTTGCCTTTGAG
Organism: Campylobacterota bacterium; assembly: GCA_030595845.1. GTDB lineage: Bacteria > Campylobacterota > Campylobacteria > Campylobacterales > Sulfurovaceae > Sulfurovum. The sequence continues at coordinate 16,319 of JAUVCL010000008.1, read as the reverse complement.
ACCTTGAGCTATACTCAGTCCCATATTTCCATTACCAATAAATGTTATTGTCTGCATAGTTCACTCTCTTCTAGTTAATTACATGAATTATATCATTATTAGGGTATATCCTGAACTATGCAATACCATTCATAAACCTAATATATATCATTATGTCTAGGGCATTCACATAAAATCATCGATTAACAGACATGTTAAACGCAAATTTTTTGTAAACACCCTAAACATAAGCATAAACTTTATCTTCATATAGGGTATTGCACAATTCAGGATTATTTGTTAAAATAGCTTCAATTATATAAGAGGAAACATTTTATGGAAGCATTTTTACGAGAAGCCAAAGCCTCAAGCAGAATACTCTCTACTTTGAGCGGGGCAGATAAAAATAGAATTTTAAAAGAGATGGCAACAGCTTTACGTGTCAATACTAGAGACATTTTAAAAGCAAATGCTTTAGATATGGAGGATGCAGAAGCTAACGATCTTGCGGCATCACTCAAAGACAGACTTTTTTTAGATGCGAGTCGTGTGGATGGCATGGCTGTTGCGATCGAAGAGATAGCGGCACTCAAAGAACAGGTAGGACGAGTACTGGATGGCTGGGTGACAGAAGATGGACTCAAAATTGAAAAAGTTTCAGTGCCAATTGGGGTGATCGGGATTATTTTTGAATCACGCCCGAATGTCACTTCTGATACAGCAGCGTTAAGTTTTAAATCTTCAAATGTCTGTGTGCTTAAGGGTGGTAAAGAGGCGCAAAACTCCAATGAAGCCATCGCCAAAGTGTTACAAAGTGTCCTGAAAGAAAATAATCTGCCAGAAGCATTGATCTCACTGATTCCGGATGCTTCACGTGAAGGCGTTGCAAAACTGATCAAAATGGATAAATATGTGGATCTCATAGTACCTCGTGGTGGAGAAGGGCTCATCCGTTATGTCAGTGATAATGCGACTGTACCTGTGGTAAAACATGACAAAGGACAGTGTCATACGTACATTGATGAGGATGCCAATATACAAAATGCCATAGCCATAGCCATTAATGCTAAAGTGCAAAGACCGGGGGTATGTAACTCTATGGAAACTTTGCTGGTTGATGCTGCTATCGCAGTCGAGGTACTACCACAACTCAAAGAGGCTTTTGATGAAGCCCATACTGAGCTTAAAGGCTGTGTCCGTACGCAAGAGAGTATAGACGTTGTTACAGCTACTGAGGCAGATTATGATACAGAATATTTAGCCAATATTTTAAATCTCAGAGTAGTAGATGGTGTTAATGGGGCGATAGATCACATTGTGCGTTTTGGTTCTGGGCATTCAGAGGCTATTATTACTGAAAACATTACAACAGCTGAGGTATTTTTAAATGCTATAGATGCTGCAGCAGTATATGTGAATGCATCCACCCGTTTTACAGATGGGGGAGCTTTTGGTTTTGGTGCTGAAGTGGGCATCAGTACAAACAAACTTCATGCAAGAGGACCGATGGGCATAGAGGGGCTGACCACATATAAGTTTAAAGTGTATGGTTCAGGACAGATAAGATAAAAATCATTATTGCCTAAGCCTCACTAAAGTTTGCTTGGCTAAAATAACAAAAACAACAAAAAATGGAGTCAACATGACAATTACAAATGAAAACTGTGTCGTAGGAATTGAGTACGAAGTAAAACAAGCGGGTACAACAAATGTTGTAGATAGTAATAAAGGTGGAGCAGCATTAGAGTTCATCATTGGAAAAGGTCAGATCATTCCAGGTCTTGAAAATGCACTTGTTGGTATGGCTAAAGGTGAGAGCGGAGATATTATGGTACCTGCAGCAGATGCTTATGGTGACGTAAACGAAGAAGCATTTCAAACACTTCCAAAAGATCAGTTCGCAGGTGTTGATCTTGTTGAGGGTATGACACTTTATGGTCAAGGTGAAGATGGTCAAACAACACAAGTAACGGTTCAATCGTTTGATGATAAAGAAGTAAAAGTAGATTTTAACCACCCATTGGCGGGTAAAGATCTTATGTTCTCTGTTACAGTACTCACTGCTAGAGAAGCAACAGCAGATGAAATAACATCTGGTGTAGTTGGTGGTCCAGCAGAAGAAGGTGAAAGCTGTGGTACAGGATGTGGTTGTCACTAATCCTTTAGCCGCTTAAGCGTCAACTTCATTTTGAAGTTTGGCGCAACTTACTGATTCTCTTCTTTTTTATCTATTTCTTACACTTTATCAATGCGCATTGTTAGCGAATTTCATGCATCTAAAGAAGATACAACTTACAAAATATACTTATCTTGAATTGTTATTTTGATATGATACAAATAAGAGTGCATAGGGTTATTAGAAATGCCCATAAGAATGTTTTATCAGTTATCTTGGGAGGATTATGCAGAAAATAGAAAAAACCTTTGATATCAATGGAGTACTTTTAAAAGTATTTTCTTCATTGGAATCCATAAGCGATGAAAGAAATATTGAACTTATTTATGAAATGGAAGCGACCATACCCAAAGAGTTAAAGGGTGATGTAGCTGTATTTACACGACTTCTTACAAAGGTACTTACTTTTGTGTTCCAAAATACGAATACAAAAGAGATCGTATTGTCTCTGCATGCGCCAGAGGACTTTTTATATGAAGAGTTTATCTCTTTTAGAATAAATGATACCCATATCCAAAAAGAAAAAATCCAAGAATATTTTAAAAATAATATTATCAAAGAGCTTGAAATACTTGAAGGGAATATTGTTGATGATAAAGATTTGGATGTCTACCTTAATATACCTTTCCAAATCAATGAATTAGGTTATCGACGCCATTATCGTTTACCCGATATCGGTATGTTGGGTAAAAAAGTTTTGCTGATCTCTGAGAGTGAAAATATCACACAAAGCATCAAAAAAATGTTTAGGTATTTTCTCTATGAAGTAGATACAGGTTTTGAAGAATTTAAAAAACAGGGGAATGACCTCTCCCAATATGATATTTTAGTCATAGATGACTGCGTTGCGACAGATGTATTTGAACAGATCGTAGCCAAAATACAAAAAAAGATACCTATTAAGTATGTTTTGCTGAGAGATTCACATATCATTGAAGTGAAGCATTCAGATGTGCTTTCTACAGATTTGATCAAGCCTGTGACCCAAGAAAGTATTTTTGAATTGATCGCCGCATTGTTTCATAATGATATTCAGCCTGTGGCGAACAGGCCAGAAGTCAGTAAGTGTATTGTTGATCTTCAAAAAATATTATATAAAAGTATTAAAGAAGAGATGTCATCTCTAGATAATGCATCAGGTGACAATCTTAAGCATATCATTGAAAAGAAAAAAGATCTTAAAATTTCTCTTTTAAATACTAAACTAGGTGAAGAAAATACCAAGAAAATGGGATTGACATATACGAAAGAGTTAAAAAGGTTTTTAGAGGTTTTTGATCGTTCAGATATTTATTTTAGACAAATCGTCAATGAGAAAGCAAGCAATAAAATAAAAGAGTTCTGTATTGATCTGGAGAAACAATCTAAACTTATTGGCGCTGAAAGTATGTTTAGGTTTTCAGATATTGTCAGCCTTATTTTTGTTTATGACAAGCTGGACATGTTACCTATTTATCCTGGAAAATATCATATAGAACTGCAAAATCTTCTTGAAGCAATAAGAAAGCATTTAGGCATTAAATAAATATTACCCCACTAACTAAATACCTAAACTTTTAGATATTAAGATGTTTAGGTAGTGCCGTAATATCACTAATTTTGGTAATACTATTGCATAATTCGGGTTTAAAATGGTAAAATATGCTAATCATAAATTTAAGGATAACGTATGTCAATCAAATGTGCATTTTTATTTCCAGGACAGGGGTCACAAGCTGTAGGGATGGGTCAAGACTTTTTTAATCATTCTGATATTGCGAAACAAATGATATCAGATGCAAGTGCAAGAACAGGTATCGATTTTGAAAATCTGCTTTTTGAAGAGAATGACAAGCTTGAGAAGACAGAGTACACTCAACCGGCTATCTTACTTGTATCTGCCATAGCCCATAAGTTGTTTGAAAATGAATTACCTATGAAGCCCGTATATGCTTTGGGGCACTCTTTAGGTGAATTCTCTGCATTGGTTTCTGTTGGTGCCATTGATGCTATTGATGCGGTGGAGCTTGTAAACTTACGTGGTAAGCTTATGGCGGAAGCATGTGCAGGTCAAGATGTAGGAATGCTGGTTTCATTGGGACTTGATGATACAGTAGTAGAAGAGATCTGTGATACACAAAGAGAAGCAGGGTTGAAAGTATGGCCTGTGAATTATAATGCAGCAGGACAGATCGTTATTGCGGGGATCAAGCCAGACCTTGAAGTGTTGGCACCTATTTTAAAAGAAGCCAAAGCAAAAAGAGCGATGCTTCTTAATATGTCTGTGGCGAGTCATTGTCCCTTATTGGAATCAGCAATAGCACCTTTGGCAGCCAAGTTGACTGAAATGCTTAAAGATGAGTTCATTGCACCGGTGGTTTCAAATGTAACGGCTAAAACCTATAAAACAAAAGAAGAAGCATTGGATCTACTGCCTAAGCAGTTGGTTTCTCCAGTATTGTATAAACAGTCTATTGCAAATTTTGATGATGACGTAGATTGTTATGTTGAGTTTGGGCATGGTGGTGTACTTAAAGGACTAAATCGTAAATCAACAACAAAACCACACTTTGTGGTCTCAGATATGGCCTCATTGGCTACGGCTATTGAAGAGATAGCAAAGTTAGGATAGTCGATGTCAAACCGTAAAATAGCGATCATGGGTGCGATGCCTGAGGAGATAGAACCCATTATCTCTAAATTAAAAGATCTAAAAGAGACATCGTATGCAGCCAATACCTACTATGAAGGTACCTATAATGGCAAAGAAGTTGTTGTAGCCTATTCTAAGATCGGAAAAGTATTTGCCACACTGACTGCGACAAGCCTTATAGCGAAATTCGGCTGTGATACACTGCTTTTTTCCGGTGTTGCAGGGGCCATCTCTCCAGAGCTGAATATTGGTGATCTTATCATCGCAGATGGTCTTTGTCAGCATGATCTGGATATTACAGCCTTCGGTCATCCCTATGGTTATGTGCCTGAGGGGGAAGTATGTATTCCCACGGATGTTTATTTGCGTAATATTGCCAAAGAAGTGGCAAAAGAGAAAGGCTTAAAATTGCTAGAAGGTATTATTGCCACGGGTGACCAATTTGTAGCAAATACGGAAAGAAAAGACTGGATAAGCGAAACCTTCAAAGCACATGCACTGGAAATGGAAGGTGCATCCGTAGCAGTGGTATGTTCATCTTTAGATATTCCATTCTTTATTTTACGTGCGATCTCAGATTCTGCCGATATGGATGCCAGTTTTAATTTTGATACATTCTTAGAGAGTTCTGCAAAGATCTCTGCAGATTTTATTTTGAGTATGGTGGATGCAATTGACAGATAGAGAAAGACGTCTGGCCTCTAAAGGCATACCTATTAGTAAAAAACTACTGAAGCTCATAGGAAAGACCAATGCTGAGTATAAGCTCATAGGCGAGGGTGATAAAGTACTGGTAGGACTTAGTGGCGGGAAAGATTCTCTAGCCCTGGTTCATGCACTCAAGCATGTACAGCGTCATGCACCTTTTAAGTTTGAATTTGAAGCCTGTACGATCAAATACGGTATGCCGGATGAGCATTATGATTTCCTGACTAAACATTGTGAAGAATATGGTATAAAACATACCGTGTATGACACTAATATCTTTGAAATTTCCCATACTGCGATACGTGAAAACTCTTCTTTTTGTTCATATTTTTCCCGTATGAGAAGAGGGGCATTGTATACCTTTGCTGAAGAGGGTGGTTTTAACAAAGTGGCACTGGGGCATCATTTTGATGATACGGTGGAGAGCTTTTTTATGAATATGTTTTACAATGGAAGTATGAGAGCCTTGGCTCCCATCTACAAAACAAGCAGAGGTTTTCACCTCATACGTCCGCTTATACAGGTAAGAGAACGACAACTCAGAGACTTTGCACAAGAGAATAAGCTGCAAGTCATAGGAGATGAAGCCTGTCCTGCGATGCTAAAAGATGTAAAGATGCCTCATGCAAGAGCATCTACCAAAGCATGGTTAGCCGGACTTGAAAATGACAATAAAGACATTTTTAAAATGTTCAGGGCTTCGTTTAAACACATACATGATGACACTTTTTTGGACCCTGAACGTTGGAACAGGGATGATATATAACTATTTACATTTATGATATTTTCTGCTAGAATTGTGTTTGAAGAGAGAGCCAAAAGCTCCCTCTAGGTTTTTACTATTTGTTAAGGTATCGTAAGATAGCCAAAACAATAGCGAGTACGAGGATAATGACATCCATAAGTATTCACCCACTCCCGCAGTTATGATTAACTGTGAGACTTCAAACAACAGTTACTGCTGTTGTCTTGAAGACAACAAGTTGAACTGCATTTAAATAATATCCCAATTTTCAAATAACTATTGAAAATATGTCATATTGCCATATTTTTGTTACTATTACATAATAAAAGAGAATTAAATGAATAACTTTACAACAGCTACTTCCGGTCGCATAGACAAAATTCTTGCCAAGGAACTTGATGTAAGTCGTAATCAAGTGGAAAAGCTTGTAAAAGATGGATATGTCTTTGTGAATGATAAAAGTATCACCAAAACAAGTTTTAAAGTGACAGAAGGTGATGAGGTCACTTATACGTTTAAAGAGGCAGAAAAAAGAGTAGCACCTCCTATAGATTTTGATGTAGAGATACTCTATGAAGATGACTCTCTTTTAGTTGTCAATAAGCCTTCGGGACTGGTTGTCCATCCTGCACCCTCGGTGAAAGAACCTACGCTGGTAGATTGGCTGATACATAAAGGTATCTCTCTCTCAACGATCTCAGGAGAAGAACGTCATGGTATCGTGCATCGTATAGACAAAGAAACAACAGGTGCACTCGTCATAGCCAAAAACAATAAAACACATGAATCATTGAGTAAACAACTGCAAGACAAGAGTATGGGACGCTATTACCTTGCATTGATCGATTGTCCTTTAAAAGACGATACGGTTGTTGATAAACCCATAGGACGAAACCCTAAAAATAGACTAATGATGTCTGTGGTTCCAGAAGGAAAAACAGCTAAAACAGCTTTTGTAAAACTGCTTACAAGCCCCTATAATATAGAGTTGATCGCTGCGAAACTTTTTACGGGGAGAACGCATCAGATACGCGTGCATTTAAACACACTGGGACGTCATATTCTAGGTGATGATTTATATGGATTTAAGACCAAAAGAGATAAAATATCACGAGTTAATCTACATGCATATCTTTTATATTTAGTTCACCCTGAAAGTGGTGAAAAAATGGAGTTTATTGCTCCTCTTTTTGATGATATGAAGCTGTATTTATCTAAAAATTTTGATCAAAGTGATGTAGATGATAAAATCGACCCTCTTATTCTTGGTACTCGCTTCCTTAACCTTTAACAGTTGTGGCGGTATTAAGGGTCTTATGACGTACAGTACTGACCCTTCTTTGCAGGGAATTGGTGAAGTACGTACCTTGGCGACCATGAACTCGGTTGGCTTTGAATGGGACAAGATACATACCAGGAAGATACATGGTATCAATGTTTATAGGGGAAATGCCAAGGGCGATAAACAAAGTTTCAAACGTATCGGTACAGTAGGGAATCGTTATGCTACCCATTTTGTAGATACGCATGTGAAAGCAGGTACAAGCTATGGTTACACGTTTACAACTTTTGCCTTGGGTAAAGAGTCTAGACGCAGTAAAATATTGTATGTGAAGACAGCGCCTGCATTTTCTGCCGTTTCTTTTCTAAAGGCCTATAAAGTAGCACCAGCTGTGGTAAAACTTTTATGGAAACCCCATAGCAATTTAAGTGTTAATGCCTATATCGTACAGCGTTCTGTTAATGGGGATGAATGGAAGTTCATCTCTTATGTAGAAGGCCGTCTGATGGCTGAATATATTGACACCTTTGTACGAACAGGTAAAAATTACCGATATCGGATCATCGCTCAAAGTTATGACAAGATACAGGCTAAGCCCAGTCAAGTCACACAACTCACACTATAAGCAGGAAATATGCCACATTTAAAAGTTAAACCCTTTGATACCTCTATCATAGAAGCACACATAGCTAAAAGTACTGTGATGACATGTAGCGGGAAAGCCCTTACAAGAGATGATCTACTTATTGGTGTTGAACATGCAGGAGAAGAGTTTTTACTACAACTCAAACCAGATGAAAAAGCTTATCTCTTAAAGTATGACAAAGTCACAAGACCACTCAAAGTCAATATTCTTAAAGAGGCACTGGACAAGGTATCTAAAGAGTTGAATCTTGATATTCTTTCTTCCAATATTGCTACATCCAACACCAAAGCACCTCTCTCTTCAAAATATTTTAAGAAGATAGAAGATTTTGAAACGATCACTTATCCCAAAGATAAGGTCTCTGTTGAGGTTGGGTTTGGATCCGGAAGACATTTGCTTTATCAGGCAAAAAAGAATCCTGATACGCTTTTTATAGGGATAGAGATACACACACCTTCTGCGCAGCAGGTACTCAAACAGATAGAACTTCAAGAGTTGGATAATATCTGGGTGGTTAATTATGATGCACGACTCTTTCTTGAAATGTTACCTTCAAATATCTGTGAACAGATCTTTGTACACTTTCCTGTGCCCTGGGATAAAAAACCACAAAGAAGAGTGATCAGTCCCAGTTTTTTAGATGAGTCTATGCGGGTCCTGGGAAAAGGGGGTAAACTGGAGTTACGTACAGACAGTGACAATTACTTTTGGTATGCCCTGAAAACTTTCTTTGCTATCCCAAAAGTTGAAGTTGAAGTACGTAAAAATGAAGCACTTGAAGTAACAAGTAAGTATGAAGCAAGATGGTTAAGACAAGAGAAAGATATCTATGATGTCTATGTGAAATGTACACAAGAATCCGAACCTAGAACAGAGACTATAGATTTTAATTTTAATGATGTAAAATACACTTCTGGAATAGAAGAACGTTTACCTAAAAAAGCATTGGTCTTTGAAGGGTATTTTGTACATTTTGAACGTATTTATAAAATAGCGGAACAACGCCTCTTGATAAAGTGTGCTTTTGGGAGTTTTGACAGACCTGAGCATAAATATATACTTTTAGAAGAAGAATCCTGCAGATACTTTGTCTCTCCACCGGTGAAGACAACGGTTAATTTTAAAGCACATCAAAAACTAGTAATGCAGATCATGCATGCAAAAGGAGAATAGTCTATGTCTAATGTGATACATGCTTCCCATCTTACACTGGCATATGGCAAAGGTGAGAAAGAGGTCATTAAAGATGCCAACTTCAGTATTAAAAAAGGTGAGTTCGTATTTATCACCGGTCCTAGTGGTTCGGGTAAATCGACACTCCTTAAAGCACTTTATGGACAGTTAAAACCAAGTGAAGGCAGTCTTGTTGTGGGTGGACTGGATCTGGCAACTATACGTCAGGGAAAACTTCAGGAACTACGTACACATATGGGCATTATTTTTCAAGACTATAAACTTGTAAATGAATGGACTGTGTCTAAAAATGTTGTGTTACCTTTGATGATAGCAGGGTATTCGACAGAGGTACAGGAGACTCAGGCAAGAAGATTACTTAAACATGTCAAACTTTCAGACTATGCAGATAGATATCCTCTGGAACTTAGTGGTGGGGAACAACAGCGTGTAGGTGTAGCAAGAGCACTGGCAAAAAACCCTGTTGTTATTTTGGCCGATGAACCTACGGGTAACCTTGATGACTACTCTTCCAATGTGATCTGGGATCTAATGGAAAATGCATGTCAGCAGCTGGACACAACAGTTTTGGTCGTAACACATAAGATCCCAACGATCTTTTCGTTGCCTTATAGACATTTTATTATAGAGAGTAAGGGTGTATATGAAGTTCATTAAAAATCATTTGATGTTTATTTTGCCACTGATGGCAATTTTACTGGGTATAGAATTTTATCTCGTATTTGAACGTACCACCAATACCTATGAAAAAGGTCTTACAGAGGGATATTCTATGCTTGTGGTGACAAAAGACCCTGTAGAACTTTCTACTTTTCAAGCACTTAACAAACATATCAGTTCTTCTGAAAAACTCAAACGTGATGCTATCGTTTCTGAAGTGGCAAAGGGTGTAAACAAGAGTACCAGGGAAGCGATACTGACTGCACTGCCGTATTTTTATAACGTTGGGTTAGATGCTTACCTGCACAGTTCAGGACTTGAAAAGATCAAAGAAGATCTTGAAACTGACCCCAATATTAAGAAAGTTGAAACGTTTGGCGGGTCTTATGATTCAAGTTATAAACTCTTCTCTTTTATTAAGTTCACGCTGAAAATATTTATCGTTTTTATGACGATTGTAAGTTTGTTCCTGATCATTAAACAGATGGAAATATGGAAGTATGCACATAAAGAACGTATGCAGGTCATGGAGATATTCGGAGCGCCTATGATGCTTAGATCGGGTGTACTTTTCAAAGTCGCTTTGATTGATGCATTTTTTTCAACACTGTTGGTCTCTGCCATTTTCTTCTATCTGAAATTCTACTGGGCAGGGCAAAGCGGTATAAATATTATGATGGAAAATCAGGAAGCACTTTTTAAGATGAGTGATATAGGTATCTTATTTGCATCTTCACTGTTGATCGTGATCATTGCCGTTTATTCGGTAGTATTTAGCAGCAAGGGAGTACAGGAGTGAAATCCTTCATCCTGATCTGTTTTGTGACTATAGGGTTACTCTACGGTGCTTCAACCAATACAAAGATCAAAGATTCTAAAAAAAACCTTTCTGCGGCATCTTCTCAAAAAAAGAAGGCAAACAGGCGTTTAAATCAGATTGCAAAAGACATTAAGTCTGCAGAAAAAGACATTGTATATTTAGGAAAAAAGATCAATACACTTGAGCGTGATCAAGAGAAATCAGAAAAAAAGTTTAAAGTCTTAAAAGGAGAACTTGTCAAATCTGAAAAAGATTTTAAACAAACATCTCAGGCCTTAGATCAAAAACGAAAAGTATTTATAAAACTCTTATCTGAACAGTTTTCTATCGTATTCGCAATGGAACAGGCACATGAACCTACACGAAAATCCATACTTACACAGGAAGTTTACCGCGCGTATAAAAAACATAATTCTAGCATTTTGTCCAATTTAAAAACGGAGATCATTTCGCTTAAAAAACGTAAAAAAAATAAACTGGCTTTACGTAATAAAACAGAAGCCGAGATCAAAAGAATTATTAAAAAAAGAAAATCTTATACACAAAAAAAATTGGCAAAAGAGAAATTACGTAAAAAATTGGAAGGGGATGAAGAGAAATACTCTTCCAAGTTGACAAAGATAGAAGATAAACAAAATTCTCTTCGTGCCACGTTGGCAAAACTGAATATTTTACAAAAAAAGGAAGTAGAAGCTGCACGTAAAGCTGCGGCAGAGAGAAAAGAAGCGATGCGTCTTGCAAAAGAGAGACAAAGACGCATTAGAAAAGAGAAAGCACTTGCGCGAAAAAATGCTATTAAGGCAAAAGAAGCACTGCGTAGAGCCAAAACAAAAAAAGAGAAAAAGAAAGCACGTTTAGCATCTATAAAAGCAGAGAAAGCAAAGAAAAAAGTCTATAAACAGAGTGCTAAAGTGAGACAGGTAAACTCTTCCTATACCAAGTCTAAAACCTATGCGTATAAGGGAAATAAAACTATTTCTCCTTTACCGGGAGCAAAGCTGATCAAAAAATACGGTACCTATGTGGATCCAATTTACAAGATCAAAATTTTTAATGAATCGGTGACATTAAAAGCACCTTCATCCAATGCAAAAGTACATAATATCCTCAACGGTAAAGTTGTTTTTGCAGGGAAGAGTAGTATGCTGGGGAAAGTTGTGGTAGTCGCACATAGTGGTAAAATGCATACCGTTTATGCTGGATTGTCTAAAATTGCGCCAACGATACGTGTTGGTTCTAAGATAAAAAGAGGGTATGTGGTGGGTAAAGTAGCTAGGAAGCTAATGTTTCAGGCTACGAAGAACTCTAAACATATCAACCCGTTAAAGTTGATACGAATATAAGAGTGATAGAGGGGCAAGGCCATTAATATAATGGTCTTGAAGGGGCTATTAACCCCCACCTAAACCACATTTAGCTATAATCGCGAAATTATATAAAGGTGCATCTGTGACTAAAAGAGTATTGGTAAAATTTTCTGGTGAAGCATTGGCGGGTGAAGAAGGGTATGGTATAGATACCCAAATTCTTAATTTTATTGCAGGTGAGATCAAAGAACTTGTAGATGCAGGTATTGAAGTAGGTATCGTTGTGGGTGGTGGTAACATTATCCGTGGTGTGACTGCTGCTGCTGACGGTATCATTACTAGAACGGCTGGTGATTATATGGGTATGCTCGCTACTGTTATTAATGGTGTGGCTATACAAGAGGCACTTGAACATACAGGGCTTGAAGCAAGACTTCAGTCTGCTATAGACATGCAAGAGATCGGTGAAGCATTCATTGTCCGTCGTGCAAGACGTCATTTGGAAAAAGGACGTGTTGTTGTATTTGCCGGTGGTACTGGTAACCCTTACTTTACGACGGATACTGCTGCGACACTTAGGGCTTCAGAGATAGAAGCAGAGCTTCTTATCAAAGCGACAAAAGTGGATGGGGTATATGACAAAGATCCAAACAAGTTTGATGATGCAGTGAAATTGGATACTTTAACGTATGATCAGGCATTGACCGATCATATCAAAGTGATGGATGATACTTCTATTGCTTTGGCGAAAGAGAACAAGTTACCTATTGTTGTCTGTAACATGTTTGAAAAAGGTAACCTGCTTGCCATTGTCAAAGGTGATATGCGCCTTTGTTCAGTAGTAAAATAGAGAATGAAATAATAAAGGAATAGATATGAGAACAGAACAATTAACAGCACAAGCACTTGAAAGAGTAGATTTTGACAAATACCTTCTTGCAAATGCAGTAGGAAAAAGAGCTGAAGAGATCGCGAATGGTGCAAAAACACTTTTAGATATGGATACATCAATTATGAAATATGCTGATATCGCACTTCAAGAGATTGCTGAGGGTAAGATCACTGTCAGTTTGGAAAGCTAAATTCCTTTGGATGCTTTTTTAGACAAAGCTAAAAATATACATACCATTGAAGAGGCAACAGCCCTTCTTTGGGCGCAGATCCCCTCTCCACTAGATGCTACAACACAAGCGCTGGCACTTTCACTTAATGCACATCAGGATCAAACACGTAAAAGTGGAGAACCTTATATCGTTCACCCCATACTTGTTGCCGCTATTACTGCCAAGATCTCTAATGATGAGACAATGGTACAGGCTGCATTACTTCATGACGTGGTAGAAGATACCCCTTATACTATTGAAGATATGCAAAGCGAATTTGGAGAAGATATCGCACATTTGGTAGAAGGTCTTACGAAGATCATCGAAATACGTGATGAAGAATTGATATCTTCAGGTTCGAATGAAAGACTCATCAACTCTGCACTTTCTTTTCGTAAAATGCTCATAGCTTCTATCAAAGATGTACGTGTCCTTGTGATCAAACTGTGTGACCGACTGCATAATATGCTAACTCTGGATGCCTTGAGTGATGAAAAGCAAAAGCGTATTGCTGAAGAGACCATTGTAGTGTATGCTCCTATAGCACATAGGTTGGGAATATCAAGACTTAAAAACCATTTGGAAGATTTGAGTTTTCAATATATATATCCCGAAGATTATAAAGAGATAGATACTTATATTAAATCGAATGCACAAAATTTGCACTTTAAACTCAATGCCTTTATTCAAAATGTAAAAGAGACGATGTATAAAGACGGCTTTAAAAAAGATGATTTTGAAATTATTGGAAGAGTGAAGCATTATTATTCTATTTACCTCAAAATGCAACGTAAGGGTGTGAGTATAGAAGAAGTACTTGACCTTCTGGCAATTCGTATTATCGTGAAAGAGCCTATTGATTGTTACCGAGTATTAGGGCTTATGCACTTGAGATTTACACCGCTTATATCAAGATTTAAAGATTATATTGCTGTACCTAAAGAAAATGGATACAAAACGATACATACGACATTGTTTGATGAAGAGGGGATCGTGGAAGCACAGATACGTACGGTTCATATGCATAAACTTGCAGAATACGGTGTTGCCGCACATTGGAAATATAAAGGTGGAGACAACTCTGTGAACCTGGGATGGTTAGAGAGTTTACATTATCAAAATGAGTCTATAGAAGAATTCTATGAATTGGCAAAATCAGATCTTTTTTCAGAAGATATTACCGTGTTCTCACCTAAAGGGGATTATTATACATTACCTAAAGGTTCGGTTGCACTGGATTTTGCCTATGCTATCCACTCGCAAGTAGGTGCAAATGCCACAGAGGCATTGGTCAATAAACAAAAAGCGTCACTTTTGACCATTTTGAAAAATGGTGATATTGTGAATATTATCAAAGACAGTGAAGCACACTTATATTGTTCCTGGATGGATACGGTAAAAACATCCAAAGCACAAGACGGTATACGGTCTGCCTGTAGGGCGAGAATAAAAGAATCTGATACCTTAAGTGCCTATAATATTTTGGGTACATTGTTCTCTCAAGAGAGTGCTGCGATGAAAGAGCTTATAGAAAATATGGGACATGATGATACTGTCTACAAACTGCCTGTTCAGCTTGATTATTATAAAGAGACCATACATCAGGTCGCAGACTATATGGGTACCAGAGAAGTACGTTTTTGGGAATTACTTAAAAAAGGGTATAAAAAGCCAAATATCAAAGAGTTGGAACACTTTAAATTCTTTACAAACAAAGTCTTAGATGGTGTAGAATTTGATTATTGCTGTCATCCTAAAGTAGGTGACCAGATTGTTGCATTTTATAAGGGGAGTAAGGCTATTATACACCACAAATTGTGTAAGCATGCCTATAGTAAAATTTTAGAGAATGAAGAGATGATCTATGTCAGTTGGAGTAGTTCTAAACATTCCAGATATAGACTCACGATAAGCTTGCAGAATCAAAAAGGTATTTTGGCAGATCTACTGGCAAAACTTTCAGAACTTAATCTCAATATCTTGAGTATAGAGCTGGGTATTAGAAATTCAGAACAGGCAGAATTCTGTCAAATAGAAGTTGAAAGTTCTGAATCCAATAAGCAAAAGCTTGAAGAAAGAATTTCACAAACGTTTAAACTCATTGAGATGATAAGTCTAGATGACGCATATAATAAATAAGGGATAGTAACAAATGGTAAGCAAAGCATTAGAAGAGATAAACAGAGGTACTGCAGAAGTCATAGACAGTGAACGAATAGAGAAACTCGTTTCCAAATATTATGATGACGGCAGTACTTATACCGTGAAAGCAGGATTTGATCCTACTGGTGCTGATCTACACTTAGGACATACTGTACTTCTTCAAAAGCTTAGAGCCTTTCAAAATCATGGAGGACGTATACAGCTTCTTATTGGTGATTTTACTGCAACCATCGGTGATCCTACAGGTAAAAGTGAGACAAGAAAGGTGCTTGACCTTGAGACGATCATGGCCAATGCCAAGACATATCAAGAGCAAGTGTTTAACATTTTGGATGAGAGCAAGACAGAAGTGGTGTTTAATTCTACCTGGTTAAATAAACTCGGTGCAGCGGGTATGGTAGCTTTGACCACTACGTTTAATGTGGCGCGTATGCTTGAACGTGATGACTTTGAGAAACGTTATAAAGGGGGACAGAGTATTTCTATTTCTGAATTTATCTATCCACTGCTTCAAGGCTATGATTCGGTTGAACTGAAATCTGATATAGAGATAGGCGGGACGGATCAGAAGTTTAACCTCTTAATGGGAAGACACCTTCAGCGTGCTTATAATGTGGGTAAAGAACAAGCTGTTTTGATGATGCCTATTTTAGAAGGTCTTGATGGGGTACAAAAGATGAGTAAATCTTTAAATAATTACATCGGGATCACGGAAGACCCTAAAGATATTTATGCTAAAACACTCTCTATTTCCGATGATTTAATGTGGCGTTATTATGAACTCTTGAGTGAAAAATCACTTGCAGAGATAGCTACAACGAAAGAAGACGTAGAAAAGGGCACACTTCACCCTAAATTAGCTAAGGAAAACCTCGCTCTTGAACTGGTTACAAGGTTTTATAAT
>JAUVCL010000180.1 GCA_030595845.1 Campylobacterota bacterium | reverse complement strand
CTATGATGAACTACCCTTTGAAAAACGTTTACAGCTTCTGCTTGAAGCAGAAAAGACAAGCAGGGACAACAAGAAGATAAAGAGATTACAAAACCAGGCAAAACTCCATGAGAAGAGTGCCACGATTGAAGAGATCAATTTTACACCCACACGCGGTATACATAAAGCAACACTTCTTGAACTTGCAGGCGGAGGATATATTCAGAATCATCGCAATATCATACTTACAGGTGCTACAGGAACTGGTTATGTAAAGTTATCTGAAATGTAAAGTTTCGCTCACAAGCCCCCTGTAACCAGTATACTTTGCTTAAAAAACTTTACATATAACTTGATCAAGTATCCGGCTCTGTAGCCATATTTTTTAAAAAATACAATAATTCTTTATCCTTTTCCCAAATAGGTGCTTCTAAAGAATTTTCACCAGGAGACACTTTCATCAAAGCTTTCTTGATTGCTTCATTATTTACTCTTACATACATTTCTGTTGTCATCACTGAATAGTGTCCTAGGAAGTCCCGTATATAAATTAGCTCTACGCCTGTTTGTAATAGTGCCATTGCTCTGGAGTGTCTAAAAATATGCGGATGTATTTTTAGAGGGATTAATTTTTCATTTATATTTCGAGCCTGTGTTGCATATTTCTTTACAATATAGGCGATGCCCTGTCTCGTAAGCTTATGATTGGAATGATTTAAAAAGATAGGATCATCAATATTGTAAAATACTCTTCTATTTTTCTCTGCTTGTAAATAACCCTCCAGCAGATTGATGACATCCATTTCAAGAGGAACAAGCCTTGCCTTATTGCCTTTACCTACCAATCGTACAAATTCACTGCCATTGTATTTAAAGTCATTTATCGTAACATCTATCATCTCTTGCACCCTCGCACCTGTTGCAAACATAAAAGAGAGTAGTACCAAATGCTTCCTCCCTGTATATGTTTCTTTGTCAGGTTGTGTTAAGATGAGTTTTATCCCCTCTAAAGTGAGATACTCAATCACCTGCCGATGTGTTTTTTTCTTGGGGATCTGCAAGATATTTTGAGATTGCAATACGATGCTTGGCATCTCTGTTTGCATATAGGAGAAAAAAGCCTTGATATTGCTAAGCCTTAAATTTCTGGTTGAAGCTGAGCATTTTCTTTTTTTTGTGATCCAGGCGAGAAATTCTAAAATAAACTTCCTGTCTATCATTTCTAGCTCAATTCCTTGAGGTTTTAATTTATATTTTTCTTTGGCAAATAAGAACAGTAGTTTAAAAGTATCACTATAGGCTTTGATGGTATTGACACTTGCCCCTGTATGGAGAGAAAGATAGTTATTCAGGTATCTTGATAGAAAATAGATAAAGCTACTCTTTTTCAAACTCCACCTCCCTGTAGACACTTGAACCGACAGCACTTATAGATTCGCTCAGCTCCGGCAAGATCGAAAGGGTAAGTTTTAAATATCTCTCTGTCGTCTGGATACTTTTATGACCGAGGTATATTGAAAGTACAGGTAAGGTAACATTCATATCGATACCTTGTTTGTACATTTGATAAAATGAATGGCAGGCGAATGTATGTCTCAGATTGTGAAGATAAGGCCCTTTTCCTCTACCGAGATATGCAATGTCACATCGGTATAGGACATCTTTAAAAAAACCATTCACCCGATAGATACTGCGGATGGATCCATCTTTATGCTGGAAGAATGTTGTACTCTCCTCTTTAAGAGGAAGATATTCTTCCTTGTAGCGATGACAAACCTCTCGCAGGCTTTCACTCATCATCACCACTCTTTTTGTATCATTCTTTGCTATGTTTATGCTAAGTTCTCCGGTGAGAGTATCGACCTCTCTTATCTTTAGATGCAAAGCTTCGGAGATTCTCAAGCCACACCCATAGAGGAGTCGGAACAGTACAGGATAGACTTCATTTGAATTGTATTGATTACGGGAACTTAGCGGTAAATTATCAATCACCGTAAATATTTTATGTATTTCCTCTTGGGAGAAGACATAAGGGATGAAGCTTTTATTTTTAGCATTCCTAATCGTTTTTAGCAGATGCACTTTATATCCAAAGTTATTTAGATAGATGCCGAACTCTCTTAAAACGCTTACTCTATTAGATAGACTTTTTCGACCCTCTTTTACTTGCAGAGTTGCCCATCTTTGCATAAACTTTTTTGTTAAGCCGAGATTTGAATCACTATGCGCTATGGTGTAATGATAAAATGCTTTGAGTATGGTCTCTTCGGTTCTGTATTTATATCCTGAAGCTCTTTTGAATTGCAAAAAATCATCCAAGTGTTTTTTGTAATCCATATTTTTGCTAAACATGGCCAAACTCCTTAGCTGGAGTGTAGTCTTTGTTGAGTTCCGGGATTTTCAATGCACATTCAAGTAACTGTTTTTGGGCAATCTTCAGATATATTTTTGTTGTTTGAGTACTTTTATGGGAGAGTATCTCTTTAATGGTTGAGATTGAAATATTGCTATTGAGTAATTGTGTTGCTATCGAGTGGCGAAGAGCATGGGGTCCATGCTTTCTGCCAAGAGGAATTTTTATTTTTGCACGCCTAACATACCCATCAACAATCATATATAAAGAGGAAGCTTTTAGCTCTGTGTATGGCGCACTCTCTCTTATAAAAATGTGTTGGTTATCAACATCTGGTCTACTATTTTTGAGATAGTTGATGATTGCTTCACCTACATCATTCAGCAATGGAAGCATGATGGGTGTTTTTGTCTTTTTCTGTACTATGTTGATTTGATTTCTTTCCCAGTCAATATTTCCAAATTTCAAATTTACAATATCAGAAGACCTAAGTCCCAGCCTTGCAGCAAGCAGTATCATCGCATAGTCTCTTCTCTCTTTTGGAGTGCTACCTCCAATACTGTTTAGCAGTGCTGTACTCTCTTCTTTTGTAAAGGTACCCGGAAGGGCATTGTCTCTTTTGGGAATCCTGGGAATATGGGAAGATAGTCGCTCTTTGAGTAATTGATTCTTTTCTAAAAATTGGATATATTTTTTCACACACATTATCGTTGCATAGAGAGTTATATGTGTATAAATCGAAGATGCTTTAATGAAATCAATGATATAAACTATTTTTAAATCATTCTCACTGTAAATACCTGCAGTGGTTGAGATATGATCACTGAATTTCTCGAGATAGAGTTTTATGCTTTTCAGTCTTGCCTTCGATAAATTTTTTTCTCTATATTCAATATATGCCTCAATACTGTTTTTCAGGCAACCTTTAAAGATATAGTTTTTGCGGCTGAATAATTTTCTGGAACTAACGGTATTGTATTTATACATCTCGTCGAGTTTTGCAACAGCTCTTTTTCTCTCTTGGTAGTGATAGCTACGTGTATCTGCTTTTGAAAAAACTTTACAGTACTCCTCTAAAAAAGCAAAGGCTAATGCTTCTGTATAATACTTGATTTCATTTTGATCTGCATAGGTTTTAAAGAGACCAAATGAATATTTAAATTTCTTCAAGGTAGCTTTCGAGTACTTCAACTCACTTAATTTGTCATAAGTTTTCTCAATTAAATGATCAACTTCTACTATCTGTTTTTGTGAACATTCCACAATAAATCCTTCTTTCAGATACTCTGGTTTAGACCAGGCATTTGATTATAGAATCTATTTATTGCTAAATTATATGTAAAGTTTTTTAAGCAAAGTATACTGGTTACAGGGGGCTTGTGAGCGAAACTTTACATTTCAGATAACTTTACATAACCAGTTATATGTAAATCTTTACATATGACAGGAAAATCATATCTGGCACAGGCACTTGCCAATCGTGCTATCTATGACGGCATCAAGGTTTACTATGTAAGAACACCTACCTTGCTTGAAGAAATACGCATCTCAAGGATTGATGGAACA
>JAUVCL010000002.1 GCA_030595845.1 Campylobacterota bacterium | reverse complement strand
CTATCTGCTGTTCCTTCGCTGTTTGTGGCTCTCACAAAATAAAACTTAGTTGTTCCTCCTGCGATTGTCTCTGTATGCGGACTTGTTACACCACTTACTAGCAATACATTTGTATCTTGATATATGTCATAAGTAGGAGTTGGATTACCAACGGTTGAGTCTACCCATGTAAATATGATTTGTTCCGCTTCATCATTTGATGCAGAGAAAAGAGTAGGTGCGTTTGGTGCTGTAAGTGTTACTACAGGCAATGATGTACCATCATCACTCGCACTATTTGCAGAACCTTCACTGTTGGTAGCTCTAACGTAATATGATTTAGTTCCATCTGCTATAGATACAACAACATTGTTATATGCCCCAGATCTAACTAAAACATCACCAACTGTTTCATAGATGGAATAAGAAGGTACAGGATTCCCTACAGTAGACCCTGCGAATGAGAACTGTATCTCACCATTTAAATTATCAGATGCAGTAAAGCCTGTTGGTGCGTTTGGTGCTACAGCAGAAGAATCTCTTTCATAAACTCTTTCTGCTCCAATATAGATTTCATCTACAGGATCTAGGCCTATTCTTATATCATCTTGATTTTCCACAAGATCAACCTACTATATTATATTGAGTGTTTACATTTTTTGTCACAATCGCATCGTATTGCACTCTAGTCAGTTTCATGAAGTTATATATAGGTACGGCACCAGCCACACCTGATACATCAGACACAGGGATCACGCCGGCATCCATTTTCATGACACCATTTAAATCAATAGTGAAGTCTTTACCATTGTTTTGTTTATTCTTGAAGGTTAACATACCTTCACCGGTTGTATATACATCCCATCCAAGATCAGGGTCAATCCCCCTCAATGTCATTTTGTAATCAAATGACATTGAGGTATCACCCTCCCATGTTCCACCAGCTTTAGGCATAGCTGCATTGATTTTGGCTTCTTGCTCAGGAGTTATACCCGAAGAGTTGAATTTCCAGACATTATCATTGTCATCCCATATATATAATTCAACATCACTACCGGTTCCAGCATCTATCGTTGCATAATCACCAGCTATTCCCGTAGGATGTGCCATATCTAAAAAAACCAAAGTGGTATAGACACCTTTATACTGAGAAGGAATCAACGATGCAAGCTTGGCCTTTTCTTCATCCGTAAACTCATTACGACTCATAAACGAATCGAACATATCTTTTAAATTTTGAACAAACCCACCTGGTGCACATGGCATCTTAAACCCCTATTTATCATTTATTACACATCATAAACGATAAGCTTTATTTTTTTGTCATGAGTTTTTTTTTGGGGGAAACATATCAATAAACAGCAGCAACAGAAACACTCGTAAGACTTTTATAACAATAAAGGTCAGAGTAAGCAGAGTAGGGCGCACGGTAGAACATCTCTTGATCATTATCAACAACCTCTTCATCCGTTGTTTTCTCAGGCTTATAGCTCATCTCCACATACAAACCGTACACATTCAGAAGTAAAGAGACAGCTTCACCGGCTCCCACTTCTGCCAAAGATCCTACACCACTACTATACAAAGAAACAACAGCAGCCAAGACTTTTAAAACTTGGCTATTGGTTTTACTGGCCACAGTAGAAACGAACAAAGAAACAGCAACACCGTAAAAACCAAAATAAGCAGCTATCGCAGCAAATATAAAACCTATAGCCTTAACAAAGAAATCATACCAATGCCTATCTACCTGGTAATGAAAATCAAGCGCAGCTTCTATGAGTTTAACAAAGCCAAAACCATTCATCTTTTTAGCGACATCTACAGGTAAAGCATACTCCATAGCCCCAGTACTTAAATTACCTATTGCGATGATAACACCGTCAACTGCAAGCTGATCAAGTAGGTCCGTACCTATTCCTGCTTCCATTAAATAAGTAGCTATTTCAAGCGCTATAAAAGGCAGATCAAACACATAAGCCCCACCGTTCCCATCATCGGTGAAAGTGGCTATGTTATTCATAAGAAGTTTTACATCAGCAGCAGTAACAACTTCATCATAAGAAAAATCATCTAAAGGCGTTCCCCATTCATCAGTACCCTTATCAAGATTCTTACGCTCTGCGATGGTTAAAGACAAATGATTTAAAAAAGGATCATCAACAGCCACCCCATTCAAATAAAAAGCATGAGAAGTAACCACATTGTTTTCTATCACATACACAAGCCTATCAAATTCATAAGTATCAACCTGTGCTTTATAATCATCCAACCAGGCATCGATCCCATCTTGCTCTATCCAAACAAATTGAGACAGGTTAAATATCAAATGCACCCAGTCAAGATCATCATCTTGAGTGTCCTGCCACAAAGTAGGCTGTTTCAGATGCTTTGACATACGTTCTTGCCCCTCACCAGCACCAGCTATATCATAATAATCAAAACACTTCACCCCATCAACAAACCTAAATGTGCCGTATTGTTCCCAAAGTGAAATAAAATTAGACTTCCAAAGGTTCACATTAATGAGTGCTTGCTTTTTACGCTCATAGTTTGATATACCTACACCACAAGACATATTATGTCCTTATCAAACTGCGGCTATAGCCGTAGTCCATGCAGTAAAGAACTCTGGCGGTGCCTCATTTCCTCCACTCTGTATCATACCTATGGCATCAGAGAGCATTTTCGCCTTTTCTATCCTCACATTATCATCAAAGCCGGTCTTTTGCCTGGTTATAAGAAGCTTACGTTCAACTTCAGTTAAGATCTGGGCATCTTTTACCTCTAGATTTTTGGTACTCTCAGCTATCTCAGCATCTTTCACCTCTAGATCTTTGGCAATGATCTCATCAATCCTATAACCTTTCAGTGCTATATTCTCAGCCGTACCCCCAGCCATAGCAAGCGCTTTCTCATGAAACGCTATGATGATCTTATCAATCTGATCTTTCTGAAACCTGCCTTCAGTATACATAGCATCTATATCAGTATAGATTTTAGATGCAGCTATCGCATTAAGCGCAGCGGTTAGGTTTGTAGCAAAATCAGTTATTACAGCCATAGCTTACCCCTTATTAAAAACCAAGACGGATATCCATCTCAGTAACCCAAGACTCAACAGCCTCACCTAAAAGTATTTTTCCAAACTCACAAGAAAGCGTTGTAGCCTCGCTCAACTGTTCAGCAGTATAATCAGCATAAAGATCCATGTTATCCATGATCTTCAAAAACACAGCAGCATCAACAGCCCTAAGTGGCTCCACATCAAAAGGATGCACCGGATCACCGGCAAGATAACTTTTATAAAGATCAAGTTCCTTCTTTTGTGCAGCGTTCAAACACACATTACCACATAGTAAACAGTTTAACACCGCATCCACGAACGCATTGGAAACTTCATAAAACTTACCCACACAGTCAAAATGAACAGCCGTGAGAAAACTCTCCTGTTCATACACTTCTTTTGCCTTTGGCAATCCCATCTTCAGGACATTACATGCATACTCAACACACATACGATCAGCTCTACGCTCAAAAACTAACTTATCTTCATCGTTCGCCAAAAATGCGATCAGATAATACACAAAAGCCGTCTCAAGTCCGCTATCAATATCTATATAGTCTGCATCCACCTTAGCAATACGCGGCTTTTTCAAAAACCACTCCACATCTCCATCTTCATTTATGGGTCTGTATATGTCACTATCTTGGTATGGGATTGCCAAATTCAAAGGATCACACAACTGAACAATAGTATCAAATACCATTGCCTGAAAAACCTCAAGATTTGTATCAATAGGCAGCTTACGGCCACCTATCTTTAAAGCTTCATATCTTTCTTTCAGTTGTGCTAAAGTCATTACGCTGTTCTACCGATGTTCTTAATGTGAATAGCAGCGTAAGGGTCAAGTACTTGAAGCGTAAGTTCAAATAAATCTTCTTTTGCCTCTGCATCATAAGTAGCATCACTCACATCTTTTGACTTGTGAGATCTAAGCAATTTAACATTGATGAGACTAGGTGCATACACAAGTGCTTCATCATCTAACATGTTAGGGTTAGCAATGATTCTAACATTAGGATGCCAACCAGTAGTGATCGTATCTTTCTTAGCAGTGATAGTCCCCTCAGATGGCTTATAAAGATTCTTATCCGCATAGTACCAATTCAGATCCGTATACACATCAGAACCACACATAACAACGATATCTTCACCCACAATGCCCTGATTAAACATAAGCTTAAGTGCCTCATCAATGTGATTTTTCACACTCAAAGCAGCACCCACGAGGTCAAACACACCATTTGCAGGAATGTAGTGCTTGATACCGGCCATTTTACGAATGTCAGTAAGCAGTACAGCAGGCACAGGGGCAGTACCAGCAAGTAGTGCTTTTTCTATATCAAGTCTAAGTTGCTTTCTGTTTTCCATCTCTTGAGTAGAAATGCTTGAAAGCTTCTCTTCTATAGTAAATGAAGCAGCTTGAGAACCAGTAATTCCTGAAGTCTTTTTAAAGATCTGAAACTGATTAGAAAGTTCTACAGCATTCCAAGTTGTAATGCCTGATCTTACAGAACCTTCTGCATGTGCATTATCTTCACCATTTGAAGCACCTGGTCTATAATCCCACTTCCAACCTTTACCGGCAGAGGCTTTACCACCTAAACCATCATTAAGCGATTCAAAAAATGGTGTAGCACCATATCCCGTCACACGAATTACGTTATAAAAACTCTCTTTGTTTTCTACAGCATCAACTGAATTTAACATCATTTATTCCTTATTTTGCATTTTCAAAAAGTTTTTTCATTGACTTTTTGTTTCCACTAAGTGCCTCTTTACGCGTTTTATCAAACTCGTAAGGCTCATCCGCATTGTTTCTACCTGGATCAAAAGTGCCATCTTCTTCACGTTCTGCAAAGTTTTTCAGCCAAACAGCTTCCCAACCGGCAGGCGTATTATAAGATGCAGCCTTTTCAGGATCCGTCTTATTTAACTCTTGTAAAAACGTACTTACTTTTTCGATGTCAAACTCAGGGTAATCACCCTTAATGGCATCTACAGCCGTATTAATCGCTTTTTCAATGTCTCTTTCAGCTTTATCAGCCTTAAGATCTTCTAACTCTTTTTTAGTATCTTCATTAAGTTCAGCCTTCAGGGGAGGTTTATCGTCTACCTTCTTAACAGGTTCAGGATCTTTAGGAGGCTCCGGATCTTTTGGTGCAGGATTATCTATAAGAAAATCATCCTCACCACCACCGGCACCCTCATCTTCAACCACCCACATGAACAGCATTGACATCCACAGCGCAAACAATCCGCGTAACATTATGACTCTACTTTCGGCGGTTCATTATCTGCATTTGTTTTATCACCATCACCAGCAGGTGCAGAGGCTTTAATATCAGAACCTTTTGCACCTTGCGCTTTTTCCATCGCATCCATACGCTTTTTCAAGACAACATTTTCAGCTTTCACTTCTGCGATGGTCTGTTTATCGGCATCTTCAGTACTGTTTACTACCTTTTTTTTACCCTCAACTATCTCAAACTTACTCTTAGTAAGTTTTACTTTTGTGCCAATGGTAATACCAGGTAAGGGTGGAACCTTCTCACCTTTACTCGTAACAAACATACCAGATGACAATTTTCTTGTCACCGCTCCAAGATCTCTATCTCCCGATAGCTTCAATACTTTTTCTTTAGCCATGTTAAGCTCCTTAATTTTAATTTCATTAAACTATACAGTCACCGCTTTACTTTTTTGTCAAGCATTAAAATGCAGTGCATAAAATCACTAAATGATTTTCTGCCAAGGCGTTAAAAGCCCAAAATTATTTTAAGATGCTAAATCGAACCAGGTATCAACTCCGGTATTTGATTTTCTTCAGGAAGATCAGGAGGTACATCTTCAGTAGGTGGAGGCAGAAACAAATTTTCCACCTTAAAATCATCACCAACTTTTATCTGCATGGCTTTTTCTACTAAAGTATCCACAGTATTAGGGTTCACATTTTGGAACTGCCCTAGAACAGCCACCGAATCCATGTACGCCGCATACATTTCTTGCCTCTTTGCACTTGATCCAAACTCAACATCCACCACAAAATCAAAAGGTGCTTCTTGAGGATGATCCACCCCTATCATCGGTTCTTCTATCCCCAACATTTTCAAAGTCTTATCATCCACATAACGAAAAACTTTCTTCACAAAACTTTTTGCCACATGAGAAAAAAGCGTATTATTTGCCGTCATGATCTGTTCTTCTATCCGCGTAGAACTCTGTGCAGACAGCAGCGCCAACGCACCAGTCGCACGTCTATCACTGCCACTCGTTTGAGCCTTATACAGACCATTCACTGAAGAAGTTTGTTCTATATCCTCATTGAGCATAGAAAGATCCTCATGCACACCCGCAGTAGAAGGCGCTCTTCTCTCCTGTATCTGCTTCACATCACCCACAGGTATTTTTGCACCAGCCCCCCGTTTCAAGTTAGCAGGGTTTACTTTTGCATCATCCCCCAAATAGATAGAAGGATTGATCTGCTCTTCCACAATGTCAGTATGTTGGTTACGCCGTTTATTGATGGCAACTACATGCTCTTTGATGTAGTCTATTTCAGACTCACCATAAGCCAAGATCTGTTTTTCACGTACCGCATCATCTACAGAAGAAAGCTGCTCACGTGCAAACCCCCACTGAAAAGGAGACTCAGCAAATTTTGTCACACGCAAAAGCAAATTACCGGCAGGATAGTAAGTCTTACACAGCCAACCGTTACCTGTCTTAATAAAGATCTCTTTAAACTTGTAACGCTTAAAAGGTTCAAAAGTATCTACATCATAAGAAGTAAGAAAAAATTCATCATGATCTTTAAGCTTATTGTAAAACCTAAGTTTCTTCTTCAACTTCTTATCATTCATAATGATATGGCGTATCTCTTTCCCCGTTTTTTGGTATCGGTATGTCAAATACTGCACATCATCAGCATTACGTGCATCAGGATCTAAACAAACATCCATAGGGTTACACTCTTCTACAGGTATATTTCTCTTTTGTTTATCCCAGTATTGAGAGACTATTCCCACAGGGAAGATCAACATACGCAACATCGCTTTATTGAGTTCCACAAATGGTTTAGATTTTCCCCAATAATACGCAGCAGCAATACGTAACTGCCTAGCCCTCTCACTATCTTCTTCTCCCACTTTGCTTATTGTCATAGGAAAATCAGCTATGTTAAAACTCGTAGAAAAGATACTTCTTTTTATCAGCACAGTATCACGCGCTATAGGACTCTGCACATAAGAACGGTTAAGCTCTTTAGCCCTTTGTGCCATCGCCGCATCTACCGTATTTTTATAAATGCGTTCAAGTTCAGGCCAGCCGACACTAGCCGCCTTTTGGGCATCTTCAGCATACGTTATAAGTTTATAATCCAAATCTATAGATGGTATCTGCATACATTCTCCTTCATCATAACATTAAGTATAAGCCTATGTCTTTGTCTTTTTGTCAAGCGTTAAAACGCAGTGCCAAGGAGGCACTAAATGCCGAACGGTCGAGTGCTAAAGCACCGTGCAGCAAATCACTAAATGATTTTCTGGCATCAGGACCAAAGCCCACCTTCATCCTCATCTTCATCCTCCTCCTCATAACTCCGCTTAGTAAATTTCTCCTGGTACGCCAGTGCATCCATCTCATCATCTTCATCACTGTCACTCTCCATGTCAAAGCTTCCAAGTTGAGATTCAAGCACCGCAGTATTTGGATCACGTGAGTTAAACCATGTATTGCCAGCCACAAAAGAAGGCTGCATATTACCTATACGTATATTCTTATTGATACCCCCATGACTCAACCCAACCACAGGGATTTTTACCCCTTCTTCAAGCTGTAAAACCTCTATACTTGAATGAAAGTCATTTTGCATACCACCTTTTTCTATCCCAAAGTAAAGAGGTTTCCAGGTCAGATACGTTTCCATAGAGTAGACCCCTTTTTCAAAAGGATCCCACCATCCACTTTTAACCTCAAGCACATATCTATTACCAAATCCATCATAAGCACAAGTAACGATAGCCGTCCTGTCACCGATCTTATCCCCACTCGCCACATCCTCAGTCGTATAAATGGTACAGGCTTCAAGTGCTAATTTTGTGCCATCATTAAAGACAATATATTTGGGTTTTTGTATCAGTATCGTGACAGTTTTTTGAGCATTTTCAATGTGTCTCTGTTCAGGTACACCCCCAAACTCCACATGAGAAAAGTATTTAAAGTACTCTTCTTTAAAGAGTACCTTCTCATCAGCTACCGGCTTATTCATATACTCACGCGAAAAGTTAGAAAGCTTCCCACGCCTGGCGTAAGAGTCACGCACCCTAAGTATCTCTTCCACTGAGAACCGTGAAGGCCAGGCACTCTTACCGTCTTTAAGTATAGGCACGATGATCTTCGCCCATTCAGGATCATGTATGCATTTATTTAACAAAGAGTCTTTATGAAGTATCGTACCCAAGAAGATCATACGCCCTTTAGTTGGGTGAAGCCCCGGTTTAAGATCATCAAAGAACCAGTTAGAAAGTTTCTCTCTACTCTTCGCGTTCCCTATAGGATACTTTCCACTCTTAGACTCAAGATCATCTATCACTATCAAAGTAGGCCGTGCAAAATCTGCCGTATTTCCCCGTGGATCCTCACCGGCACCAATGGCCTCAACCACACATTTCTTACTCCCGTCTATGATCACCTCAAAGTAATCATCTTTCCACACCTCACCCTTACTTACAGCAAACCCTTTAAGCATCATCGCTTCAAAAAGTTTACGTATATCACGCACAAACTTCATAGCCTTATTACTATCCTTACTCACGATCTGAGTATAAGGCTCATGGTTAAAAAAGATCTCCGTACTTACATACGCCTTGTTATTAATGGTAGTCTTAGAAGCCCCACGAAAAACCACTATCGCAGTAAATCTATAGCGCTCTTCCACAAGGTTCAAAGAGTCTATGTGAAACTTAGGTGTCTTAGTCTTACTTTCAAAGATCTGAGGGGCAACATGCTTCACGAAACGCAAACGCTGTAAAGGCTCTATCCTACTCATCTATTTCAACTTCTATAAACTCTTTGTCAAGTGCAGCCAACACATCCGTAGAGTTAGCAAGTTTACTAGCTTGAAGCAGAGCCACACGGTCAAGAAGTTTATCTTCACGTATAGTAGTAACTTCAAGTATTTTAATAACTACTTTTGTACTCTCTAAGGAAAGATGAGTTTTTTTCTTCATCTCAGAAGCATAGTGCTTTATCTGATCCCCAAGTATCGCATAAGCACTATCTTTCAAAGACTCATTGGCTTCAAAGTCTGTCAGTATTTTTTTAGTATTTTTTTCAAGTGAGCTTTTAGAGATGATTTCTGAGGCTTCACCATCTCCCAAGGTCGCAGCAGTAACGATCTGTTTAACCTTCTCTTTCCAGTTAAACTTATCACACCAACGCCCAAGCGCAGAAGTAGAAGTTTTTACACCCACATTCTCAAGCATCTCTTTAAGCCGTGAAAAACTCACAGCCTTATAGTCATTCTCATAACTTATACTGTCAAGGTATATCTCTTCAGCTTTTTGTTGATCATGGGTCATTACATCATTCATACATTAATAATAGTAAAGATGTTTTGTTTTTTTGTCATAAGGAAAGGGGAAAAAAGGTTAAGTCAAA
Organism: Campylobacterota bacterium; assembly: GCA_030595845.1. Taxonomy (GTDB): domain Bacteria; phylum Campylobacterota; class Campylobacteria; order Campylobacterales; family Sulfurovaceae; genus Sulfurovum. The sequence goes on along the minus strand of JAUVCL010000002.1, from coordinate 22,803 downwards.
GGCTACAGCAGCAGAACCATTCACTTAACCACACAAATATTTAAAAAGGAGATTGACTATTATAAAAGAGGAAATAACAGCCAGTTTTTTTGTGCAAAATGATTATAAAGAAGTGAGTTTATTTTTTTGTCAGTAGCTAAGTAAAGTATAGTTATAAAGCTCTCGATGAAGTGTTGGGCTGGATTCCGAACAACGCTCGTGACCATACTCACGGTAAAGGAACAAACCCTCATTATCCGTGCTATATGCAAGTCGTACCAACACGTCTGCTTAGACATAACTAAACACTTCATGAATTGTATTATAGCATGAAACCTACAGTACAATTTTTTCTATCGTTTCAGAAGCACTCTTAGACCCAGCAAGATAATTCAAAGTCAAATACTTATCTATCGTATTTGCCGACAAATGCCCCAACGCCCCCGACATATTCACAGCAGCCTCACCCTGTTCAGCCATAGCAGACACGATAACATTACGCAGATAATGCAGCGTAAAGTAGGGCAACTTCTTTTTTATCTTATCCGTGGTCTTTTCTATATTCGTGATATGATGATCCGGCACAGTAGGAGAGGGGAAAACCCACTCAGCACCAGGATCATAAAAAGACTCTAAGGCACTTTTCACAGAAGAGGGTAAAAACATCTTCTGCACTTCATTATTTTTAGTATCACTCAACACCACATAATTATGCTCAAAACTCACATTCTCCCAACGTAAAGAAAGTATCTCACCCTTACGCCTACCCATCAAAGCAAACAAATACAAAGCCCTGTAAAAATCATCATCCCTAAACACCTCCATGATCACAGCATGTATCTCACGAAGCCTACTCGATGCATCAGTAACGATCTTCTTGCTCTTTTTTTAGTAAATCGTTAATATATTTATTCTTCTTTTCTATTTCTATAAAATCTTGTTTTAACATAACTACCTCCTAATAATCGTCAATATCTCATCAAGCTCACGCATAAGGCTTGCCTCAGATATCGTTCTTTTTGCTACTCTAACTTTTAGAGTGATAACCTTTGACTCTACCTCTCCAAAATTTGTAACAACCTCTTGTATAAAATCTTCAACTTTTCCCACTGGTACCACTGGACTAACCGCACTCATCTTGTACCACCTTTTAAATTTAGTGTGATATACTTACATTCTCTTTTAACCAAAGAACCTATAACACTTGACGTATCGCGACCAAACCATACGCTAAGTGTTCTCATAAACTTTTTCATATTCATCCTTTACCTTGTCTTTACTTTTATATCACCACACTCAGAACATTTTAAATGATATTCTATGGCATAAACCGAGCCATTAGATAATCTCTTCCGTTCATAGATTTTTAGTATCTCCCATTTACATATATGTTCTTTAGGATAATTCCATTTACATATATGTTCTTTAGGATAATTCCATTTACCTATAAATATAAATCTAAATAATCTCCACATTCAACTAACCATCACAGCATCTTCAAGCCATGCATCTATTTTCTCACGATCATAAAATACAAACTTACCGCGCTTTGAGTAGGGGATCCTACCGTCACTTCTCATCTGATCTTGTGTAGCCTTTGCTATACCAAACTCTTCAGCAAGATCAGCAGGACGCAACCACCGTTTAGGTGGTGTCATCGTAATATTATCTTTCATAGTATTCTCCTAAAATGGGATATCTTCACCGTTTTCATCTGTTTGAGGGATTTCATTACCGTTGGCATCTTCATAGGTAGTTTCATATCCACCACCTGTATCAGCATTATCTTCTTGAGGCTTATCTTTCATCATAGAGATATCATACAAGTACTCGATCACTTCACCTTCAAAACGTGGTTCTGCTTTCCATACAGTGATAGGGATCTCTTTAAAATCCATAAACACGTTACCAGTCATGAAAGTTTTTTCAACATTATCAAATACTTTCTTCTTGATCCACAATGCACCGATACGGATATCTCTAAATTTATCACCCTTGTTTACATTTGCACGTAAGTAAATGTAAAAGTCAGGCTGTGACTCTTTCTCTTTTTTCTTGTTAGCAGACATCTTCGCTTTAAAAGGACGCATACCAGCCACACGAAAATGACACTCAAACCATTTAACCGTCTTATCTTCTTCACCAGCTTTTCTAAAGATCTGCTGCTCTTGTTTTACAAATCCTATTTGGCTCATAATTTAATACCTTTTTCATTTACGATTTTCACAAGATGTTTGGCTTGAGTAATGGCATCACTTAGCGCATTATGATGTACACCTTCACGCACCATCTTTACATCTTTAAACATATTTTTCATTGTTCTATAACATCTGCTATTCCAAAACTTCCAAGGTAATTGTTGATTTAGTTTGTCATAAGCATTTGCTAAAATTACATTATCAAAGTCAGAACCATTCCCCCACAATACAGAGCTACTTCCCATAAATTCTCTAAGATGGTCAAGAGCTAAAAATATACTCGAACTTTTATCCGAAAAAGCAGAACGTGCTTCATCACTTTGTTTCATCCACCACATCACAGTAGAAGCATCTATTTCCATACCAATATCAACACAACTCTGAATATCGACTAAAACATAAAATTCATCCCCTAAACCATTATTATCAAAATACACTGCACCAATAGCTATAATCGCTGCATTACCTTTTTGCCCCATAGTTTCAAGGTCAATCATTATATTTTTCATTCTACAATCCCCCAATCTTCAGCATACATATCAGATTGTGAACATAACCAAGGCACTACGGTATTATCAACTGTTTTCATAGCGGTGTATTCTTGATAAGGGACTAAATCATCAGGATAAATACCTTTCATTGTTTCAAGAGTATTACCACTCATAGGATATTTATTTGCTGGTACATAATAAATAAACATGCCCTTACCATTCCACCCACTTCGAGCTACTTTTTTACCTTTCTTCATATCTGATATAGCTTGACCAAAATTCATATTTGAGGTTTTTATATTTCCGTTATAAATCTTTTGCTTTAACAAATATCCTTCAAGTTTCCAAAGTTCATTTACTGCATTTTCATAAGCCACACTATTACCTATCTCTTCAACATCATTTTTAGCATCAAGTACTTGAGCTACACCAATGACTTCATGACCAGTAGTTAAAGTGATCACACACACTCTCATATTTGGCGTAAGCTGCACAAATTTTGTCTCACCAATATCTGCCATGTGCTGCACAAATGAAAAAGGTATTTTTCCGTTATTACCGTCTAACTCTTTTTTTAATATCATTTGAAATGTTTTACTCATTCTATTTATCTCCTAATTTTGTATTAAATCTATATGTACTCACTATTTCAAATGTGTATAAATAATCTTCATCTTGTGAGGGGTCTTCATCTTTGGCTTCTTGGCAACATAAACTAGCAGCTGTATACCCATCATCGGAATAATTAAACTCACCCAACAAAACAACTGTGTTGTCGCTATGATTAAATTTTATAACCTTGTAAGCTAATATTTTATTTTCTTTCATTTTTTTCTCCTTTTTAATTTTCTAACTTTTTCTACTGTGCCAGGGTGTTCCAAGACTGTGCCATGCAAATTTACTTTGCATGGCACAGGGCAAAGCCCCTAGAATGGGGGTCTATAGACCCTTTTTCTCTCTCTGTTCCAAGTGTTCCAAGCAAAAGAGTAGATTAGAGCTGTAAAAAATATTTTTTGTAATAAAATATTTTTACAGTTTTTTTGTAATTTTTTCTAATTTCCTTTTTGTCCTCACTGTCCTTACCCTGTCCTTAGCAAATAATTCAAGCAGAGGACAGAGTAAAGCCCGTATTAAGGTGGCATAAAGACCCTTTTTCTCTCTTTGTCCTCTTGTCCTCTCCAAAAGAGCCAATTAGAGCTGTAAAAATATTTCGTAAGTAAAAAATATCTACAGTATGAATAAGCCAATTTGCTAAGGACAAGAGGACAAAAGCCGTTTTTACTCTTGAAAGTACGCACACACCGTTGTTTGTGTTGTCCTTTGGTGCATATTTTGCTAAGGACAACAGCCAAATTTGCTAAGGACAGAGAGGACAAAATGCTATTTTTCATCATTTACTCCACTACCACAGGTAAAAACAGTGTTTGTGAGATATTGTGATCCTCAACTTTTAGTTTCATGTTTCCTACTTCAAACTCACTAACTGCATCAGGAATAAATCTAAAATCTTTTATAAAAGGATGGCGATCAGGCAATAGATCATGTTCATATTTCCGTTGACGTATCTCTTCATAGTTTTCCTGTTCTTTAAATTTACTCCAAAATGTAGGCGATGCATAGGCTTTATGACCTTTCTCATCACACCACGCCTGGTAATGTGCATAAACAAATTTCTTAGCTATCATAAGACCACTATCTTTAACCAAACACTCTTTCATGTATGCCCTAACCGGGTTGATGTCAGACTTGTACTGCTCCATAAACTTGTCACGGCCTTCACTTAAAGAGAACCCATTATTTTTGATGAGTCTTACCATGCCTTCTATGGCCATGTTGAGTATGCCAGGCTTTTCATCTCTAAGTCTCAGAGGTAGATCACGTATCTTTTCACCATCTTTTATCTCTTGATTGAAGTTAAGTAAGATCATACGTCTTTGCACACCACCATCATCTACACCACTCTTCACAAGTTTGTTAGCAGCAAAGACCATCTTAGGTTTTTCTTCTGGGTGGATGGTAAACTGTTTTTCATTTTTAGGGTTTACTGTTAAAGAGTCTTCAGCCGAAGTCATGTTTTTAAGTACGGACATCTGTTTACGCATATCACCACCACTCTCTATCTCAGACCCTATATTGATAATCTTGTTTCTAAGTGTCTCTAGCTCATGCCCCTCAAAATTGTGAAGTTGCAAGTAACTTATGTTTTCTTTTGCGAAGAAGTCACGTATCACGGCAAGTACCACTGATTTACCATTTGCCCCACTGGATCCGTACAGATATAAAAAACTTTCATAATTATGAGAAGGAAGTAGGCAGTAACCTATAAACTCCATAAGTGTGTCCTGGTCATTTTGGTCAGGCAATACACGATTTAAAAACACTTTCCATTTTGGCGCAGTAGCTTTTTCATCATAAGCAAAACCAAGCATATTCATGGCACAGTCTTGTTTTTTATGATGATTCCTAAAAGTGTACTTTCCACTGGCACGGATGATCAAAGCACCGTTAGTCATATTGATAACACGTTTGTTATTCTCTACCCAGGCTTCAAGGTTTTGTGACCATCCAAAGAGGTTAAGAAGTATCTCGTCACGCGTTTTCACAGTCTGTTTTTTAAAGTCTATCTTTGCAGCACTCAAGTACTCTTTCATGATGAATGATTTTATCTCCCAGTCTTCTAACGCATAAAAGTAATTACCAGTCCAAAAATACAATACTTCACGATATACAGCAAATGAATAGCCAGCACTTTGAGTCGCACGCTCAAGCTCTTTCACCATGTCATAAATGTGAGTCTGTCTATAGTCAGTAAGCATAGACTTTTTAAACTGTATGACTTTTTTAAGGCTTGCAAGCTCAGAACCTAAAAAACCTGAGTCTTCAGTAAAAAGAGAGTTGATGAGTTTTTGAAGATCCTCTTTAACCCGGCTGCTTTCAAGTTGCTTCCCCAAGTGCTGCATGAGTTTAACTTCTTCATCTTTTTCACCACGTACATCTTTTACCGAATTTATGATGAGTGATTTACATTTACTAAAGTCTCTAAGTACTTCTTCTTCTTTTAGCCCAGCCAGTTCTTTAGCTACATTAGATTTTTGATCTAAGTCAAGATACTCTTCAAGCTCATAGATCACATAGTTAGTAGGTATGAAAGATGAAAAGATGATAGATTTAAAGACTTGCTCTTTATTGATCATCTGCTTATCGGTAATGTAATCACTGATGTCATATTTGTTTTCAAAAGTACCAAGCTTATAGAACCATATCACTTGACAACTTTTGGCTACTTCACATAACTCTTTATGTTTTTTAATAGCATTGATATACCCAGCCTCATCATGATCAAACCAAATGAAAACATTTTTATATTTCAAAAGTTCCTTATGATCTTCCCATGAAGTAGTAACCCCACCAAGCGTTAAAGCATTGATCCCAAGTAGTAAAAGATTGATAGCATCTTTTTCACCCTCACAGATCACAACACGGCTATCACTCTCATCCATAAAGTCAGAACCAAAGGCATGAGCAGTGGCATGTTTCCAGCTTATCCATTTACCAGGGAACGCATATTCTTTAAATGTCTCACCAAACTTCCAGTCTTTAAAAAAGCCTTTACGCTTTTCACTTTTGATGTTGAAAGTCTCACCGTTCAAATTTCTGTTTATCAAACACAGTGATTCATTCTCATAATCCCAACCCATATAAAGATCACGTATTTCAGTGTTACTATAGATATGAGGGAACTTAGCTTCTACTATCTTAATGATCTCCTCATTGCCTTGCTCATAAGCATCAAAAAAATTTTGGGCATAGACCTCTGAAGCTTTGGCCATCTGCACACGTGCAGACTTTTGAAGGTTCTTTTCATCTTGTATCTTTGTAGCTTTTCTGTTAGCTGCTTCTTCAGCTCTTTTTTCTATCTCTTCAAGCTCTGCTGCAGTAAGTTCTTTTTTCTCACCTACTTCTATACTTTCTCCATGATGAATGAGTATTTTTTTCACTGCATCAAGTGCATTCAAATTATCTTTCATCATTACAAAATTGGTTATGTCACCTTTGGAATCACATACAAAACAGTTAAATATCCACTCCCCACTTTTTTCTGTAAGGCTTAAACTAGCTTTTGTATCATCATGAAAAGGACAAATACATTTTTTAGCCCTATTCACTTCTATCATGTATGCCTGTTCCAAAAACAAAGGCATATCATAGGACCGTGCTTTTTCAAACCAGTTATCGTTATGCATGTTTAGCCTCACTCTTTTTTATAAAGGCTTCGCACTCTGTACGTGTACCTTGAAAAATGGACTTTTGCAAAACCTCAAAAATGACTTCATCGGAACATACCAAACAACGCTTTCCTAGTGTACTTACTATTCTAAGCATAGATCACCTCTTCTTCAAAAAGAGTTTGTGTGCGTGCTAAGAAGTTTGAGAAAAGTTTTGAATAGGTTTTGAAATTTTGACTATGCTTAAAACTCATGCGCTCAAAGTTTTTAAGATGTCTTTCTTGTGTGAGTTGATCTGTGCTGAGTGCAGAGGCTAGGGCATATTCACCACCGGCAAGCTCAATGCACCTAAAGAACATATTTTCAAGTAAGATGTTGTGAGTAGGGAGAAAGAAAATTAGGTTATCTATTTTTTCAAAGAGTTCAGGCTTTTTGCTGAAGTATGATTTTAATACAGAAGGCTTTACTGAACATTCCTCATTTATCTCTTCCCAATGTGTGACACCATCATCGACCATGGCCACTTTTATACCATAGTCTTTTATATGATCTTCAAAAACTTCTATCCATGCTTGCTTATCTGTGAAATTTCTTTTAGTGAGTACTTCCAAAGTTTTGTAAAAAGTAGCACTTCTCCTGTCACCATTACATAGACAAAGCGCCAAGGCATATTTTGTACCTGAGATTTGTAAGCAGCTATTTAAGAGTATTCTTAACTTTTCAGTAGCATCTAATTTAGTACATTCTCTATATAAAACCCCATCGACCTCTTTAAATTCGCTAGGGTTTACTTTATACCGTTTTTTATACCATTGCAACAATGGCAACTCAGCCCATGAAAGCCAACGTAGTTTATGGTCATTCCCTCTTATGGCCATTTTCATACGCTACGCTCCTACCGCTTTATCTTTCATAAGTTCGTCAGCATGTTTGATGTACCCATACGCTATAAGTATTTTTGCAATCGGTTTAGATTTATAGACCCCATTCATCACTACATCAAAAGTATTGTGGTTGATGTCATTCTTCTTACAAAAGTGTTTCACCGTTCCCCAATCCTCTCTGATCTGCTTACTGATCTGAACTCTTTTACTGCTAGTTTGTTCCATCTTCTCATCTCCTCTTTATTTTTTTGTCGTGTACTTTTTATGTTATAATTGAATATGTTATTACGACATTATACGACAAATGTAGGGATGTGTCAAGTATTTTATAGTAATTTGTCTAAATTTGTAGGATTTTTAAAAGAAAGGAGTCAATTATGAATACAAGAGAAGAACTTAATCAGGCAAAAATAACCCTTAAGCTGACTACAGACCAAGAATTAGCCGATATATTGGAAACAAATAAAAGAAATTTAGAAAGTTGGGTAAAAAGAAATCGCATCCCAGATAAATGGCGCATGATCATTAGCCATCATGTTCACCCTCTAGCAAAACTTCCACTAGAGGATAAAGTAGAAGAAGCCCCAATGCAATACAACTCTAGTAATCTCCCCGCAGATATAGTAAGCATTGTAGAGATCCTAAAAGAGTTTGATACTAAACAGCGTAGGAATGTGCTGCGGTATGTTTTGGAGATGGAGAGCTAAGACAAGGTCCAAGGCAGAAGAGCGGACAGCAATTATTTAAGAGGTTTTGAAGTTTGTTTGGGAGTTGGAGGATAATAAATGAATGTACGTGAAGAACTGAATCAAATGAAAAAAATGCTTGATGTTGAGACAGATAAAGAGTTGTCCGATATATTGAACGTAAACAAATATAATCTTAATGGTTGGATACATCAAAATAATATACCTGATAAATGGCGTATGACAATGGAATCTGTTATAGCGGAAATTAATGGGAAGGAAGTTTTAGCTAGCCTACCATTAGGAGATTCACATTATGCAAGTACTCCTAAAGTACCAAACTGTGATCCCAAAGAAAAGAAATGAAAGATACAACAAAAGACCAACCAAGAAAAACATTTTCAACTATGTCCGAGGCTGTGAAGTTCGCTTTAAAAGTTGCTAAAGAGAAAAGAGAATTAAAAAAAGATTATGTATCTAAATGATACCAAATATATTAAAATATATTAAAATAGATCAAACTATATACTCATTAACCTTTTTCAGTTAATATAGGGGCGTATTAATAAAGGAGACATTATCTAACCAGAGCAGATACATCGGTTAGATTTTAACACGCTATTTCATACGAGGTTATTCAATATGAAAACAATCATTCAAGGATGGCCAGACCTATAGGTCTAGTCTTCTACTTCGTTGTCGCTATATTTTCTAGCGACTTCTTCTAACTCACAAAAAACAACTTTCCCATATTCATGTGTAATTTGCAAATGTTCGATATATGGTTGAAATATATTATAGATCCTAACTATATTACTTTGAAATAGTTTCTTAACTATTTCATCATCAAAAACATCATTATTTACCGCTGAACATATAAACTCATATTCACCCAAGAAATCCAATATATTATCTTTTATCTCTCTCCCCTGTGTATCTTCACAAAAATTTAAAGCACTAAATAGCAATTCGTCGGGTTGTGTCTTTGGTATTTTTTTGATATCTTCAGGCGTATGTTCACCATGAAAAACAAAGGTTCCATCGTTTAACCTAACCCCTAAGCTATCATGAATATTGTTTAATCCAAATGGTTGATCTTTGTTTCTTTCAAGTATTTCAAGATGTCCATGTAGTTTATTTTGTAATTCTTTCAAAATGTGACGACTGTCATGCAGTCTGGAGATAGCAAGTTGCTTCTTGTTCCAATTATTTGCATATTCTGCTTGTTTTCTATTAAAGCTGAATTGTTGTGCTGCCACACCAGCAGAAACTGCCAAGATTCCTCCAGTGATCACTTTAAGGATATTGATGCTCATCTCTGTTAATCCCATCATTACAACAGCTGCAGCACCACCTACAAATAGCCCAAGCATTGCCCAGATTGCATTCATCTCAAATGTACCACACCAAGTACTCTTACCGTTATAATTTCCACACCAGTGAAAAGTTTTTTTAAAAAAAATATTAATTTTATCCTTCATCGTTTCCCCTATATTATTTGGACAGAGTATACAATTTTTTAGGATATGTTCAAGTTAATGGTTAGAATAATACATTTTTTATGACCTACAAGTCCCAAGGCAAAGAGCGGACAGCAATTATTTAAAAGGTGTGCTTTAGTTAATCAGTAAAATTGATTTTTATTTTATTTTCAGATTTTTTTACTTTACCATGCATTACCGTAGTATATATAGCGTGAGCGATGGGGGAAATAGGGGGGCGTGTATATGAAAAGGATAAGTGCCAGTACTCCTATAGTGTACTTAGTATCTCATTCCTATTATCATCTGTAAGATACTTTCTTTTTCCTGATGGTAGTTTTATATACTGTTTGCTTCCGTCTGTATATAAACCTTTAGTCTTTGATTTAAGGGGAGGTACAAAACCATTTATAAATCTTTTCCTGGAGGCTTTCATTTTTATTGAGGGTGGTACTCTTTTTATGTTCTCACTTTGAGTAATACATTGTAGGTTTTCAATGCGATTATCTAGGCTATCGTTATTGATGTGGTCTATAATCATTCCCTTTGGTATTTTACCATTATGTAAATTCCACACGATACGATGCACTAACACCATATGCTTATGACCATGTATAGTAAGACTAGCTACCCTGTATTCTCTACCATTACTCTTTTTTATAGCTCGTATTGGTTTGAAGTATAGAGCAGGATCAACATTCTGTTTTAACTTATGCAATAGTCCTTTATGGTTAAATAATTCTCCATCACTATAAAAGTAGATAGCACTCGCTTTTTCTTTGGTTAGATTCTTAATGTCGTTTTGGCTCATTGCTTACCTTTTTTGTTTTCTTATGTTAGTATAACATTATTAGAACCGTATCAAGTTAATATGGTTATCATAAGACAAATTCTATTAAAAAAAATATACACACATCTGACCACGCATAAAATAAAATCAATGCTTGTTTTTAACTAATGTGAATAACCCACAAAACAGGACAGTTATTCACATAAACAGTAGATTAAATTTTAATCAGTGGGTGGGGTGCTTTCTACACGAAAACCCAAACACCACCCCACACCGTGAATCTCTACTAAATATTTGTTTTGCTCTTCCTTGTCTTGGCGCTTAGGGCAGGCATGACGTAAAATACGCCATGCCTGCCCTTGGGCATCGTGCCTTGGCACTTATAGAGCGTACAGAAAGCCACGGGGTGGCGTTTCTATGTATGAGAGCTACTATGCTTCAAGGAGTTAATACTCAGATCGTGTGATACATTTATGTTATACTTTAGGACTTAAAAAAGGAAAAGGATCTACATGAAAAAGCTTCTACTAACAATAATAACACTTGCGGCACTTACAACTATGGTCTATGCTTATTCACCGTATAACGGTGAAGATATACGAGGAACTGTCAAGGTATGCTATTACTTAGATGGGAGTACTGTTACCGTTTCTGTTGGTGAGTCTTGCCCTATGTCTAATTAAAGGTTCACCTTATTTAACCAATGCCAAACATCTTTCTCTAACTTAGGTTTAGCCTTCTTGGCTGCCTTAAGTGAGCTATTCACTTTTTTATTATCTACTTTTATATCATGCTCTTTTGCGTATGATTTCATTTCTGATATTCTGTATTTCATCTCTTTATCATCTATATTGTCATACTTCCACTGCTTAATGACCGCTTTAATGCTACTGGTCACTTCTTTGTTTGCGTTAAACTTTCTAACCCCAGATATCCTCTGAGCAGACTCAGTAAAGTCAAGATCTTCACCATAATGGTTTTTTGGTGCATTACCTGAAGCGATAGAAAGCCATTGTTGGCCATATCTACCAAATGTCATAGAAGGTAGATAGTTTATAGAAGCTTTGTGAAGCGTTTTTAAGACAGCTACCATGGTAGTATCAGTCTCTTTGTATATCTCACTCTTATACAATGGATCTCGTCCTTGTATGAGAGATGCTGTAGCCCCTATAAACCCAAGATCTACAGATAGACCACCCATTCGCATACCAGGCAGTGAACGTCCAAGGTTTATATGGTTATCTCCAAATGTATGAACCCATTGTTTAGCACCAAAAAGGTTTGTTGGTAGATATGGGAACATCCCAAACAATCCCTTTTCTTTTGCCCATTTGGGTTTAGCTGCATCATCTTCATTGTCATTAAACATACTAGCACCTGCAGCATAAAGAGCAGACTGTAGAGCAACAAACTTTAAAGGGTTTTTTAGAATGATTGTAGCGACTCTTGGTGTACTCTTCCATGCATAGTGAACAAAAGGGAATAAACCATTTTTATCTATTCTCTTGATAAATGGTGGTAATGGTGTACTGTAGTCCACATAATCATTCATAGCTTCTTTCATGGCTTTCTTTGCCATCTCAGGCGTTAAAGTTTTACCTTTTATACGTTTATAAAAAGAAGCCATTTTAAACACTTCATCTTCCCAAGCGTAAGCTTCTCTTATCTTCTTACCCATCAAAGAGTTTTCAGACATATAAAGGTTAGAGGCAAGCTTTTTGAAGATGCCTTGATCTCCTTGTTTTACATCTATATTACTATAAAGCTTTTCATACTCCATCAGTTCATTACCCAGCCCCAGTGCCTTACCAAGTTCCCAAAGCTTTGTACGATCTGCTTTATTCATAGACATCACTTCAGCCAAAGCAGGGAGATCACCATTTAGAAATGATACCTGCAGGTTTGAACCAAAGTTATATACATGAGTACCAGGGTTCTTCACCGTCACGTTTACTTTTATATGGTCCACTGCATCTATAACAAAGTTTTTATCTAAAAATGCCATAGTGTCAGCCACACTGGCAGAGGCTTTAAGTTCCATCATTACATCATCAGGAACATACTTACCAGCTAAAGCACCCCACTTAAGAGTACCACCTGCCATTGTCTCATCACTTACACGAACATACCCGTCTATTTTCTCATCGACAGAAAAGGCATCTGCTAACTGTTTTAAAAGTTTGTATTTACCTATCTGCTTTTTTTGTTCTAAGAGTGTATTTGCCACTACAAAAGAAGCATCTTCTAACATACCAAGTTCTAACCTCTCATCAAGGGTAAGATCTTTTCTTTTATGGACTTCACCCATAGCCACACTTGATTTTTTATGCTCTTCCATATATCCGGCATAGTAGCGTTTCAAGTAGTCTTTCATCTTACTTTTCTCAGACAAAGCACCTATCTTTACTAACTCATCCGCATTTGTATCTATAAGATTACGAAATTTCTCATACATGCCTTTAAGATGGGTAGGCACTTCACCTTCCAAATCACCACCCAAAGCACGTGTAAGAGTTACACCATCTGCTTTGGTCATGTTGTTTTGTATGAAGTCGAAGAGAGTGGACGCATCACGTGCCATATTCACAGCATCACTCATATTGTCATTGACCATAGAAGAAACAGCTTTAACATTTTTAGAGGTAGAGATATATTTGAGTATTTTCCTATCTTTATCTAGTTTATTGGCAACTTTACCTATTTTCTTTCCTGCAGCTGCTAAAGCTTTATCTACACCAGCTTCCCACTTCTCACCTAAACTAAGTTTGAGTACGCGTGTTGTCTCTTCTGCATTTTCATCTATTTTCCAGTTACAAGCCATTCTAACAATCTCCTATCTCTTTGATCTTACCGTCACGCATATTTTCAGCTTTCCACGTCTTTAACTCATTTTTGGTACGGGTAACAGTTCCCTTGTGGGCTTTAAGTTCAGCCTCTTTTACCTTCGATTCTAAAGTACTTAACTCAAATTTCTTTTTTTTAGTTTCACGTTTTATGGGATCATCTATCATGGAAAGTACTTTATTCTGTGTATCTGAAAGTTTTACATTTTCTGAATCTCCGAAAAAGCTATCAAGGGCAGTATTAGTTTCTACTTTTTTATTAACATTATCAAGACGATCATCTATCGATCTAACCATATCATCCACACTCAAAGGATTTTTATACGTTTTAGTAAAAGTCTCACTCTGTACTAGGCCAAGCGCATCGTCATGACTTATCTCACGTAACACATCAGCTTCAGAACGTACTTTAGTATCTATCTCAGCTCTGTTCTTCTCCCATTTAGGATTGGCAGCATACTCACGCAGATCATCTCTAAGTTTTTGGAGTAAAGGGCGGTCAAGTTTACCACTCTGTATATTTTTGCGCTCTGTAGTACTGTATGTATGAAACCCATCCTTATTCTTTTTCCCTAGTGCAATGTTTTTTACATCATCATAATACCTATGAGACTTTAACTCACCACGGGTTTTGACATTTTTCATATCATCTGCTATACTTTTAATAACGGGTGCTTTACGTGGTGAAGGCATCAACTCGTTGGGCTCATACCCTAAAGCGTTTCGGACGATAAGAGTTGGGGATTCACCACCTATAGAACGTAAAGTATCTGCTTTCAGTTTTCCTTGTACTTTCCACATCGTTTTTAAACTCAAAGTATTTTTCTTGGTACTCACTTCTTCCACAACTATATAATGGCCATTTATCTGTTTTGCAGAGAGTACTTTTTTAACATTGTTTTTACCTGTTACTATGCCTTGCATATCTGCTTCAATAACGATATCAGGATAATTAGCTATATCATTCTTATCTATAGCTATTTGACCACGTGAGGCCTCTATCTCACTATCTCCATGCTGCTTAAATATATGTTTTATGTCAGAGTTATTAACCACTCTTTTTATAGCTACATTATTTTGAAAATCAAGGGCACTACTTAATGCTTCATCATCTACATAAGAGAGAGTATTTATAATCTTTTTACCGTTAGGACTTTCTACAAGCTCATCTATCTTCTTAACTCTTAAAGGATATGATCTTAACTCAAAACCATTATCATAACGACTGATCACCCCATCACTCACAGAACTTTGTTCTACATCATAATCTTCACTAAGGAGCCTTAGCCTTGCCTTCTCTTCACCACTTATAGCTGCTTCATCTTTGAGACGATCATATATCTGGGTAGGAGTCTCTACATCAACTGGTACGCCATTTTCATTTTGTACCAGTTGGTCTCCTCCAGTCCTTGGAACAACTCTACCATCATCTCCAACGGTTGGTTGTCCGTCCACTGTTTTATCTGTGATGGGTACTCCAGTTTCTTCGTCAAGGTTCCTAATATCCCGTCCAGTAGTTGTGAGATCTTCTGTATCTCTTGGCTTAAATTCTGATATAGTTTCGGGTTCTGCGTTCGGGTCAACTGTTTCTCTAGCCCCTGCATCGCTACTATCAACTCTATCCGTTTGGACTCTGGTATCTTCTCTTTCATTTCCTGCAATAATTCTTGCATCATATTCTCCTTTTGCTCTTCGCTCTAGCTTATCAGCGACAAAATTATCAAAGATCTCTATATCATTCTTGACATACGCATCCACTATCATAGCACGACTCTCATCTGTAAACCCATAATACGCCAACTTAGCGTTTAAGCTCTCAGGCGTATCAGTAGCCTGTATCATAGTCTTTTCCAAGGCAGTACGCACACGCGCCCCAGTAAGTCTATCATGAACCGGCACATCATTGTTTATCGTCATAGAAAGTTCTGCTTCTGCCTGGGTAGCAGGGATGTATTTAGCTATAAGTGCATCTCTAGCCTGTGTATCTGTTACTTGAGAAGAGAGTTCAGTTATAACCGTATCTGCTTGAGTAGAGTGATCTTCTGCCTCTGCCACCTTTAAAAGTGTAGAGTTCTTTATATCATCAGGGATCTCAACTTCATTAACCACTAGAGTAGCATCAGAGGTTTGGGGGTTAGGTCCAGGGGTATCAGCATTATTCCAACGCCCATAAAGCACACCACCGGCACCAGTGACACCACCCATCGCCACATTAGCAGCCGCACCAAGTGTAGCTGCCTTTGTAGCTTCTTCTTCAGTACGCCCACGGCCACGCTCAACACTGTAGTCAAAGCCATAGCCAACTGCACCATCAGTAACAGCACCGGCACCAGTACCAACAGCTACAGCAGTACCACTTTTTACAGCAGTATTAGCCAAAGCCTTTGCAGCCACATTACCAGCAGCACCACCGACCCAGTTTATAGGGTTGATCCCCTCTGCCAAAAGACCGGCCATATTCCATTCAGAAGGGTTTTTCACCTTTTGGTACAACATATCTGCACCCGTAGTTAAAGTATCTACCGTACCATTTGCATCTGCAAAAGCTTTTTCTTTCTCTTCATAAATCTTTTGTTCTTCAGGAGTACGCCGCTTCTCTTCAAACTCTCCACTCAACTTATCATCAGCTTCAAGTACACCTACAAAACGAGGGTCAGGCTTAGACCCTACAAGGTTATTCCCAGCCACAGCAAGTTCAGAAACTACCCTGTGCGCCCCACGATTTAACCTGTCAGTAAAATCTTCACCTTTAAGATCCTCTTCAAAAGATTTAGCAAAGCCTTTTACCTCTTTTTCGTACGCCTTCTCTTCAGCAGCCTTAGCCGCATCTTCAGCTTTTTGCACCTGAAAATCAGCATATTCTTTCATCCGTGAAAATGGTACCCCTTGAGACTTGAAGGCCTCAAACACATCATCACCTAAAGACTCTTTAATGGGGGATATCGCAGATCTTGCTTCTTTTCTTATATCATCTTTGCTTTTTCCACCCAAAAGCGCACCTTCAACATAGTCTCGGCCAAGCACCTGATAAACTGTCATTATTTTTTCTTAACTGAGTTTTTTAATAGATCCAAATCTTTATTAGAATAAACATTAAAATCTTTAGAAGTATATGCTTCTTTTACAGTTTTTTCTAGGAGATTTCCCTCACCATCGTATTTTCTTTGTTCAGTAGGAGATTTAGCAGTAACCTTATTCTTCTCTTTCTGTAAAATCAGAGCATCACCATGCTTATTCGCTTGTGCAAGTAGTGCATGATCCCTAGCTGCTACATTGTCATTGTTCGTATTTATATTATTCGCACGACCTGCATTTGCCACATATTGCCTAGAAAATGCAGTAACCTCTTTGCCTTTCAGACCTAACTCGGCTGCAACCACTTTAGCCTTTGCATTTATCTCAGCCACAGAGAGCCTTGAGTTAGCAGAAGATGAAGCAGCATCCAACGCTTGCTGTTTCATAGCCCTATCATCTATATCCAAAGGTATCTTAGCCAAAGCACCAACAGCCTTAGCACCAGCACCAGCACCTTCCAGAGCTAAACGAGCATCTATATTATTGATCGCCTTATCTCTATACCATCCACCATAATTACGTCCCATCACATCCCCCTTAATTTAAAGGTAAAGTAGGGGTATCATAAGTATGATCTTTCCCCAAGTTTTCAGCAGCAAGATCCAAACGTGCCTGAGTACGTTTTTTTCTATCCTTCTCATCATAATAATCCTGCTTTTGAAGCCCCACAAGATCCTCAGCAACCTTGCCTTGTTTGTAAGCACCATACCCACCGGCAGCACCAGTCAAAATAGAACCCCAATCCTTACCGCTCATACCCTTAAATAAACCTGTCAACCAATCCATAGTAAAACCTTTACATTTTTCTTTAGTGTAGGGTAGGGAGTTTGTTTTTTTGTCGAGTGCTAAAGCACCGTGCCAAGGAGGAACTAAATTCCGAAAGATAAATGAGAGAAGAGGAAAAAAAAGGGGGGGGCAAGGGTAATTACATCACCCTATTAGCATACCACCCATACACAAATTTTTCATCTTTTTCTCTACGTTCTGCAAGGGTTACATAGAAAGCACCCTGTAAAGCGTTAAGCATACGGAACAGTACTTTTTCACCTTCCACACCTCTGATCAAAAAGTATGATTTTAATGCTCTGATCGTTGCGTTTCCTATTTGGCCATCAACCGTTAAGTCTGCATAACTCTGAGCTTTGTTATTGAGTACATTTAAAGATCTCTGCAAAAATCTTGCAGCTCTTCTTGTACCCATATTTACACCCGTATCAGCCAACTCTTCAGCTACTTTCTCAGAAAGTTTTTCTATATCATCAAGTCTCAACTTATGCCAGTACAACTTTGCATATATTTCAAATGCTTGATCTTTTGTTAATCTTTTCATATCCCCGGTATAACCATACGACATAGCCACACGCTTAGTTATCCCAAAGTTAGTTTCACCGCCACTATCTGATGGATCATTCACATAACCACCCTCGACTTTTAAAATGTTTTCAAGCACACTATTTTTTAAAGCGCTCACAACCAAACCTTCACTTCCGTAAACTTATTACCTTCTGAGTCTACACGGTGCTTCACTATATCAACACGCGTTTTATTCTCATCATCCATAAAAAAAGATTCACGATCATGCTCTATAGCATTAACCACAGCTTCAAATTCTTTCCCTGCCAAGTACTTACCATCATCCGTTTTGATTTCGTGTATCATAAATTTTCTTCTGCTGTCCTAGCCTCTACCTCATAAGGTATATCAAGGTAAGCCTGTCTAAAGCTCTTGCCTTGAAACACACCTTTGATAAATTCACCCCCATATGTTAGGTGATAATCCAATGTGCCATCCCTATACATCTGTACTCCATGTTGATTCTCATGTCGTTTGAGTTGCACACTAGGAACGCCTATGAAATAATAATACTTATGAGGTGATGTGTACCCCGTCCATCCTGCCAACTTCATAAACCATTTGATAGGCAGTTCATACCACTTAAAATCATCTACACGGTATATTCTTCCATCTGAGGGTAAAGTTTTAAAGCCTGCCATATACGCGAGAAACAACAACATTAAGACCATCACGGCAACTATCATACTACTTATCATAATTCAATCCTTTACATTCTACATATTGATTAGATATGTTTGCCATCTGTATTTTGTATTTGTGGCATTTTGGTTTTTCTTTGGTGCTGCATCCACCAAATATCAAGAGGGGTAAGATCAAGAGTAGCTTTTTCATTTATATCACTTATCCGTTCTATCATCAAAAGTAGTGCCAATAGCAACAGGTGGCTGCTCCACAGATACAGACCAATCATTTCCATCAGAGGCTTTTATGTAAAATGGTACACCTGGCTTCACTTCCACTTTAAAATCTCCATTATCATCTGTGGTGGTTGAATATTCCCATCCATCACCAAAGGCTATGACCTCTGTGTTGTGAACTGGTGTAGTATTGGTGTGATCTGTGTAGTTGTCACCCCAAATGATTTTATTAACATAGTATGTATGCACTACATCTGATTCAATGGTAAAACCATCAGGAGTTTTTTTCATCTCTTTGGCATATAAAAAGCCACCTAAAACCACAACCGCTAACATTATTCCTATCCATGTATTATTCATTTTCTTTTTCCTTTTTGTATTTATTATAATCATTGAATCTGCGTTCATAGTAGTTTTGATTGTTCCATAAACTATAAACGCATTTATCAGCTTTTTGTGAGTTAGCTATATCCATTGATCCATCAGGTTTAATGGTGTAATCACATGACATGTGTCTAGCCTTTTTCATGTCGGGGTAGTAACACTTTGGTATAGGTTTTTTATCGCAACCTACGTTTACCAGTACGAAGAGTGTTATCATTAACGATAATTTCATTCTTTGTATCATTGTCCATCCTTTCTAAAGTGCTATTGACGTTTACACCTATGACTTTAATTTGTGAATCTTTATCTACAATCTGCTGTGCTTGCTCCTTAGTGGTTTCTTCTAGCGAATTATTTACCATATTTTGATAAATGATATACGCACCCATCCCTACGATAATAGAAGCCATTGCATATAAGAGTACTCTTACAATCATTCTTTACCCTCCCCAACTTTAAAGAGTTTTTCAAGTCCTTCTGTAAGTTTTGTGCCTACAAGAGATATGGCATCAAACTCTGGTAATTGTTTTTGTTTTCTTGCTTTCAGAACATTGTTAAATATGCTTATACCCTCTGAAATAGCCAACACTATGACTGTCCATTTTATAAACCATAATAAGCTATCCCCTTGCATCTTGACTATAATTGCAGCAACAATAGGAACTACAAACAAAAG
This sequence comes from Campylobacterota bacterium, assembly GCA_030595845.1. GTDB lineage: Bacteria > Campylobacterota > Campylobacteria > Campylobacterales > Sulfurovaceae > Sulfurovum. The sequence continues at coordinate 2,877 of JAUVCL010000002.1, read as the reverse complement.
TGCTTTTGAAAGTATCCCTGCGTATAATCTTGCCACAGTAATAACTTCTTTAACTACCATAGCCGCAGCTATTCCTGTAGTTAAATCAATAAATAGAAGCAGAAAGTATAAGAACATTGCCTCTTGGTCTATGTTTAAATAAGCCATTGCAGATGCAAACATAGCGATAAGCGTAGAGTAAAGCAGTTTTGCGAGTAGTGACACTTCCCCTACTCTATTTATAAAATCATTCATATTTTTCCTTTAGTCTTTAGTAAGTACAGCCACATGACCATAAGTATTTGAAGATGGAGTAGTGAGATTTTGTGAACCGCCTGCCGTTACGGTAGATGCACTTCCCATTACCCCAGTATCAAGATCAAGCCACCTAAGATTAAAATCACCACTTGCAGCCGTTAAATCTAAATCAACATTGCCTACCCCAATAAAATAAACTACATAGGCACTATCAGTTTCAAAGGAGCAGTAGGCTTCATTTGTAGCTCTATTTGTAAGCAAGGAGTGATTAGTATTAGGTAATCTGTCTGCCCACAAAGTAAGTGATTCAACAAGCCTTGCACCTTTGATCTGATTTTGTGCCAAGGGGTCTATTGCTAACCCATATAATCCACCACCGTCACGATGAAATCTCACTGATGCACAACCTCCCATTAAACTAGACCAAAATCTATTGATAGCTTCGGCTGTAGTTCCATGAGAACCCCCGAACTTGCCGTAAATTTTGACATTATTCATAGGTACAGGTGCAGCACTTATGTAATTTCTCACATACACGATATTGTCAAAGTGAACATCCCCGTTATTGTGATTATTTTGAGATATATCAGTAAAGCTGTATCTAGTTAAATCATCCCAAGTATTTTCATGCTGATTACCTGGTACAGATAATGTACTATCATCCCACATCTCTGTAACTTCTGCTATTGTTCCAGCAGTAACCGCCTCTGCTTTTATGAAATCAGCCCAATAGTCGCCCCACAAAGGATCGCCACCAGTTTCATTGTCCATGACATACAGAACATTGTTGTAATTCAGGCTGTATGACAACATCTTCATTACAAAAGCTTCTTGGAAAGGAAGTACTACTGTATTATTATTTAATGCAGGTACGGTATAGAAGAATGGTTGCTCATTTGTGCTTGGGTGGTTAGGGTATGTGTCTGCAAAGCCTGATGTAGCATTGGTGTAGTTTGTATTATTGTCGGGGTGATATGGGTCAGTTAGCCAATTATCTTGTGAGTGATCGAACCTATCCCAAACCTCTATTTGAACTATGATATTTCTCTTTGAACACTCGTTTAGAAAGTTATCAAAGTTAGTCCAATAAGTAGCGTTCCATTGAGTAAGGTCGTAAATGCCTCCTCCTGTATCTAAAAATGCTCTAGCAAACCCAGTACCTCTGTCGCTCATAGTGTTTCTTACATAGTTACCACCCACAGAGGCAATTAAGTCCAATTCATCCGTTAAAGCAACTCCTGATATTTGGAAGAGGTTATCATCTGTTGAGCCACCCATTAAAACTTTAATTCCGCTATTGAAGTTCCAAAACCAATTATTAGTTGGATCTACGCCTATCTTTGTTTTAGTTGCTATTAAATTTGAAGCACCAAAAGCCTGTAAAGATTCTTGATCTGCTGCTAAAAATGCTGTTTTACCTACAACTCTACTTATTTTATCTGTTGCCATTATGCTGTTCTCCTTATGTCAAGTCCGTTTAGATAACCATAGATTGAACCTACTTCTATTTCAGTTGTAAATGGTATAGCTGTTACACCATCACTGACTACATTTGTCCATTCTGCGTATAGTGCTGTGTTACTGGCAGCATCTACAGTTTGAGAGCCCTCTGAACCTAAAGTAAACTTAGTAACCCTGTCATTTGCAGTTGTGCCTCCTCTTGCCCCTGTTGTTCTTATTGTGTATGCTCCTACTGGTAATACAAGGCTATGGGTCATAGAAGCTATCCCTGTGGACGAAACATAGAAGTATGAATTTAATTGATAATCATATAATGCTCCACTATCTGCACTCGTACTTGTACCACCTGTTGTAGATGCTATGCCGTGTGCTACGCTTGTCATTTGGATTGTTATACCGGAGGCATTACCGTCAGCATTAAGAGGGGATTTAACAGCCGTATCTTGATACCCTTCATACATATTGATTGTTACACCGTCAGGGGCAGGGTCAGTCGTTGGAGATAAACCATAAGATATATGTGTAGGGGTTGTATCAACTACTGCAGTTTCAAAACCATCAGGCGCACCGGCACCTATAATAAAGTTTCCTAAAGGTGGTACATACGCTTTCCCTGCTTCTCTTATCGCAATAGGTACTACCAACGTATCATTTATATCATTATGCCCCTCGTGCATATCTGCTGTAGTACTGTTACCTAAGTTGTGTATTGTTCCTATGTCATGACTTACACCTAATTTAACATTGTAAATAAATGAGTATGACCAAACTTCATTTGGTTCAGCTATCCAATTAGTACACTCTATTGTATACCCATCAGATAGATCAGGTACATTATTAACAGTATCTAGTCTGTCTGTCACTTCTTGAGCCGTCCATGATGCACCAAGATCATTGAGTAATTTACCGTCATATAATGAGTTTGCTTCATTATAAACATAATAGAATCCGCTTATAAGCTGTGGTGCTACTGCAAAGTTATATATAGGCGGTATATTTCCAACTACAGCAGGTACAGACTCACCAACACTTTCATTGCTATCTGCTGTTCCTTCGCTGTTTGTGGCTCTCACAAAATAAAACTTAGTTGTTCCTCCTGCGATTGTCTCTGTATGCGGACTTGTTACACCACTTACTAGCAATACATTTGTATCTTGATATATGTCATAAGTAGGAGTT